>CAIRMY010000081.1 GCA_903879775.1 uncultured Bacteroidota bacterium | reverse complement strand
TTTTATTTACGGAAAATCCTTAAAAATCGTGTCTTACAAGTAATGGCAATATATTTAAAATCTCATGTAAAACAACAAAACCCACCAAAGTGGGTTTTGTTTAGTCAAAATATAATCATGAATGTTTAAAGATTAAAGCTTGTAAGAGATAGACAACATTGGAATTGGATAATATGCATTCCAACGATATTCATAAGTATACTCACCGGTATTAAAATTATAATCCTTGAATCTTCTTTCTTTGAATGCCAACGCGGTTAAAGCAATATCGAAGGTTGCTTTACGACCACTGTAAATTCTCAAAGCTGGTCCACCCATTACAAATGGATCCGCACCATTGGGTTGACAATACCAAAATTCGCCCATCAAACTTGCACTTTTTCCAATACGTTGGTTTCCAGATAGAGTGGCGATAAACATACCATCTTTTTCATAACTACCGTAACCCACATTGACGCTAACATTCGACTCTGGAGTTCCATAAGTTAAGGTACTAAATCCCAAGGTAACCGGATTTTCATCTGCAATGTATAGTTTACCAATTTGACCGCCAATTGCCATGTTTAATTTGTCACCCAAAGGAATGGTATATTTCGCATTCAAAAATGTTGGTGCTAGAATCCATGAAGTTGTTACACCTAAAGAAAAATTGTCGGTAATTCCATATTGTGCTTGCCAAACTAAAAAGTAAAATGCATTTATATATCCTTCACCCTTTTTTAATGGAAATGCAGAAGGAGCAAATAAATATCTAGAGGGATGTGGATTTGGTAAAACAGCCACATTGCCAATCATGTTTGTTTTATCTACAATATCCAACGATTTAATGACATATTTTGGTAAGATTAATTTGCCTTTTTTGTCTGTCATGATCACAACTTCTCTGCCATCATCAGAAATTATTTTACCAATAAATTCGCCTCCATCATTTGTGGTAATGATGTAAATTGTGTCCTTTGCAGGGTTTAATTGATTTTCTTCATTTGTTTGTGCAACTATTTTACCCTGAAGAATAAAGCTGAACAGGATGAATAAGAAAAATTTAGTGAACGATACGTATTTCATAGTGTGATTTAGTTTTATTACAAAACAATGTCAATTTGGGAATTATGCGTTTGCAAAAATCCGTAAATGCTAAATTTTATTTACGGAAAATCCTTAAAAATCAAATCTTATACGTTGCGGCAATGAACGGGATAGGGAAGTAGTTTTGCCCTTATCTTTCGTTTCGATGAGGTATTCACGATCATTTTTCGATAGGATTTTCCCCATAAATTGTCCTCCTTCAATGGTACCAATATAATAGGTGGTGGTGTCATTGCTCAACGTATCGGTTTGCGCATTGAGTTTAGAGAATTGCCCGGCCAATGTCCCTACAAATAATAAAACGTGATAGAATTTCATACTGCTACAGTCGATTTGAATCAAAGTTACAGTTGAAACGAAAGCAGAACTATGACAAAGGTCATGAATCTATGAATGTTCAATGGATATAAGGATTTGCTTTAACCGAAAAAAAAGACGATTTTTGCGTTTTATTCATTCTAAATCTATTCATGGAAATTTCAATTACCCT
>CAIRMY010000080.1 GCA_903879775.1 uncultured Bacteroidota bacterium | reverse complement strand
TGAAAACAAATACACTTCGCTCCCAAAATGCAGGCTTCGAATTGAATAGGGATAGTGTTTTTCTAGCAATGAAATGCACCACAAAGGAATTTCAATGGCATTGGCAATGATGAGTTGTGAATCAGAAAAGTTGCGGAAATTGCGAATAAAATTCTCAGCATTTTTTGCAGAATCCGCAAAAAAGACATCTCGGTGGAATGAAATGGTTTGGTCGTTTTTAAGATCACTGCGATTTGAATAATACTTGAAAAAGAATGGTTCGAATCCGAATACCTCAACGGGGGTGTTTTTATGGGTTTTGAGTTTGATGACATCGGAAACAAGTTGGGAGTATCCATGATGAAAATATTGTTTGAAATGCTCTCGTTTGATGATTAATGTGTAGAGATTTACAAGAATGATTGCACTCAGGATGATAGTCAGTGATTTCACACTCATCTGATTGGTCAGTAGTATGTCCCCCAAGAATAAAAAAAGAAAGAAAAAGCTGAATACAAAGATAGAATCTTGGAAAATTGGGGCTCTGTAAATGGAATAAAGAAAGGCTGTTAAAATTGGCGTTGCATAACAAATGAACCATATGAATGCTCTTGAATGGATGGGTGATTTTTCTTTGGATGCAAAAATTCTGAATGCAATGAAACATGCAAAGAGTAAAATGTAAATTGAGCTAAAGTGAAAGCAATATTTTAAATGTTCAATGATGGTTTGAATGTTTGGAGTTTGGAGCCAACCGGGACTTCCTACTTTTAATTGATGAAGGAAAATGCTGAATTGAGGGATGTATAGGAGTAGTCCTAAAATCCATGGTGCGAAATAATTGAAATTTAAGTTCCTGCGATTGAGCAAAATTCCGATAGGCAGTAAATAGAATGCTAAAAATCCATTGAAGTAGTGGTTGCTTAGGCTCAAGCAAATTGCAATTGCTAGGGGAATGATATTCTTGAAATTGAATTTAGTTTCCGACTTAAAGATGTTTTGACTCCACAAGAAAATTGTTAAAGCGGCTAAAAATTGACCTGATGAATAGGGTCTAATTGTTTGAGAGTAGAATAGTGGGAATTGCAATGTGGCTAAGAATGCCAGGGTGAAAAGTGCGGTTCTGATGTTTGTTAAATTCTTTGCGGCGAAGAAAAATAGCGGCAATGAAATGAAACTCAAGATAAGAAATGGTAATTTTACAACAATGGGATGGGTTCCCAAAAGTTTGGTGTAAATCCAAAGGAAACTTTGAACCCCTGCTGGATGTCCGTCTGTCCAAATTGCAAATTTTACCAAATCTGAATACGAACTGTAATTCAACCTGTTGAGTGTGGAGAGTTCGTCGTTGGTAAAAGGTAAATTCCAAAAGTTGAAGAACCTTAAAACGAAGGCAATTGCTAAGATAGCGTAGAAAATGCGTTTCTCTATTTGGTTCATGCTTTGAAGTACAATAATAATACTAAATAAAGAATTCAAGATTGTCATTTACCTTTTTCACACTTGTTGTATGAAGTGTTTATGAAAAGTTCAATGATTTTAAAAATAGATGAGCCTTGCAATGAAAATTGGGAAGTGATGTCAGCGGTTGAAAAAGGTCGTTTTTGTAATGTTTGTAGCAAAGATGTGATTGACTTTACCAAGTTTACAGATGATGAAATTGTTGAGTATTTTCAGAATCGAAGAGAATTGAAATCGATGAGTGTATGTGGTAGATTTAAAGCAAGTCAAATTGAATCACCGATTAAAAAGATTGAGGTGCCAATGAATTCTTTTTACCGATTGGAGAATTCTAGTCAAATGGTATTGTGGGTGATGATGGTGTTAATTGGCGTATTTTCGGTGAGTTGTAATGAAAACCCCAAAATGGGAAAAGTTCCGAAAGAAGTTCATGATCAAATTCAAGATAGAAAAGAATTTATCGATTCAGAGAACTTGGAAGTGTTGCTAATGGGTGATACTGTTATGAGTTTCCCTCAAAAAAAGAATCCAATAGTTCCAAAAGTAATCAAAGGTGAAGTTTATGAAGAAATTCATGTTATGGGAGAGCCAATGGTGATGGGTGGAATTGAAATTCCTGATGAAGCTCAATTAAATGTACCTAAAACCCTGCTTCAAGACAGTGTGAAACATTCAGATTCAGTGATCACAATCATCAAAGGTAAAGTTGCGATAGATAGAAAGTAGAAATTGATTTTAATAAAAAAGGGAACCATTGGTTCCCTTCTATGCTTAAATATGATTAAGGAAATTATTTTCCTGTATTTGAACCTTTGTCGGTGTTCTTAATCGTGGCTTTGTGGTTTGTAGCGCTTGCTGGAGCTGGCTTAGATGAACTATTTTTATTGGTTCCGTTAGCAGATGAAGTTCCACTAGATTTGCCAACTGGATTGTTTTTTCCGGCAGATTTAATGTCAGACGATTTTTGTTTAGCCGCTTCAGATTGAACTGTTTCGTTTGCAACTGTTGTTTTTGCTGGTTTTGCAGTTTGAGCGAATGCACTAGATGCTGCAAAAATAATGGTTGAGAATAAAATTAGTTTTTTCATGATTTTTTTTTGATAAACGAATATACGAAATTTATTTAAATCTCAATGTTGGTAATCTTTTTAAAATTTAAATTTGCCAAATTTTGGATAGGTGTATGATTTCTTATTTTCTAAATTTTAGTTAACATTAAGATATCAATGCTATTCTGAAACGCAGGATCAATATTAATTCCGATACATTTTGCATTTTGTTCTACATAACGCTTAAATAACATTGGAATTTTATCTCCATTGGGTTCAATATTTTGCACCATGTCATCGATGCGTTTAAAATCATCATGATTTAAATCGCTTATAAATGAATCAATTACGGAGTTTTCAAATTGATCTAGATTGTGATATGCTTTGAAATAGGGTGACATTTCAAAGCATGAATGTTTTTTTAACAGAAAATCAACGATGATTTTTTTGGAGAATGGTTGGTAAGAATTTGGTAAACTCGTTTGTCCAATGATATATTTAAGTTGTGGATTTTCACCGATATACCTAAATATTCCTTGCCATAAAAGAAATAGTGGAAATGGTTTTTGTTGGTGACTTTCAGCAATAAATGCCCTTCCAAGAATTAGAGATTCATCTATGATTTGTTGAGCATTCACATTTTTTTTGTAAAAATCAAAGATAATCGATGTGTAATTTTCAATGGCTTTTAATTTCTGTCCATTGCCAAGTCTATAGGCTCCTGCAATTTTTTGAATGTCTTTATCCCATAAAATTAAATGTTCGAAAAAAGAATCGTGATGATCAATGTCAATTGAATTGCCGGTTCCTTCGTTCACATTTCTGAAAGTAATCTCGCGTAAACGTCCAATTTCTTCTAAGATATTAGGACTTTCATTTTTAGTGGTAAGAAATACCTGTAAAGCGCCTTTTTCAATAATTGGGGAATTTAAGTTATTGATTTCTAATTGAATAAGATCAGTTGGTTTTTCGGCATTAATTTCGCTCCAAATTTCAGTGGTTAAACTTTTTTTGACACTGCCTTTCGACTGCTGCATTGCCAAACACATGAGTTTAATTTTGGTTTCCAAATCATTTAAAAGTGACTCACTGCCATTGATTTTAATCGGGAACCCTATCTGTGAGAATATTGGTTTTCTCCTGCTTTTGAGTCCTTCTCTGGTCATTAAAGCAGATTTTATTGAGGGATGTATTTTGCCGAGTTGATAAAATAGAGAGCTGTTTTTGCCATTAATTGCCCATGGTAAAACATGTCCTGTATGCTTAAGAATGATTTTTTTTGCCGTTGGGTGCCAGAATTGTTCATCGAGCTGTTTTTCCTTGAAATTATAGTCGGCTACGTCTCCTGCAGGGAATAAAATAATACAATGTCCATCGTTTAACCAATCAAAAATACGTTTGATTTGACGTCCATTTTGCATTTTTGAATTGGATTGATCGTAGGGATCAACAGGTATTGTATGCGGTTTTAATGGATCAACTTTATATGTCAATTGATTGGCTACAACCTTTACATCCGGTCTAATTTTAAGAACCTGATCGAGTATCAGTAAACCATCGGGGATTCCTGTTGGGTGGTTTGCAATAATGAGCAAGGATCCTGTTCTTGGTATTCTATTTTGTTGATTTGGCGAAACAATATGTTTGATTCTTGCTTTTCGCTTGTAGGCATTTAAAAATTGTTTGGTATTGTATGATTTTACGCGGTCATAAAATTGATTTGCTTTGTTCCAACCCAACAAGCCTGACATAATTTTAATGGAAATGTCATTGCTTAAAAATGTTGATTTTAGACTGGTTTTGATTTCCGATTTTTCTATAAATGACATATTGTAAAATAAATATGTAAATGTTTTGACTTTGTTTCTTTAATGTAATTTGATTGTGAATTTCTGCTGCATTTTTAGG
>CAIRMY010000079.1 GCA_903879775.1 uncultured Bacteroidota bacterium | reverse complement strand
TACACTTTTTAGGAACGTATTATTTTTTATACATTCTTCGATTTTAAAAGACTAAAATTTTGAAGTTCACCACATTTTACCCTAATTTAGCCGAATGCTTAGTGACATAGAAATTGCACAACAGGCTAATTTAAAGCCTATCACGCAAATCGCCGAAGAAATTGGTGTAGATCATAACAGCCTTGAGCCTTATGGTAAATTTAAAGCTAAAATTGATTTCAAGGCCGACAAAAATAGAATCCAACAAAGTAACCTAATTTTGGTTACTGCCACCACGCCAAATAAAAGCGGCAGTGGTAAAACAACCACTTCAGTTGCTCTAACCCAAGGGCTCAAGAAAATCGGCAAAAATGCCATTGTAGCATTGCGCGAACCTTCTCTTGGTCCTTGCTTCGGCATGAAAGGTGGTGCTGCCGGTGGAGGGTACTCACAAGTACTTCCAATGGAGGACATCAACTTGCATTTCACAGGTGATTTCCACGCCATTACCTCCGCCAACAATACGCTTGCAGCATTAATCGATAACTATCAATACATCAACCAAGGAAAACCAACTGCACTTAAAAAAGTACTTTGGAGAAGGGTTTTAGACGTGAACGACCGTTCATTGCGCTATATCACTTCTGGATTGGGAGGAAGCACAAATGGGATTCCTCAAGAAACTGGTTTCGACATTACTCCAGCTTCTGAAATCATGGCCATTCTTTGCCTTTCTACCTCTCTCGACGATTTGAGAAGAAGAGTTGGTCAAATTTTATTGGGTTATACTCATGAGGGACATCCTTTCAGAGTGAATGATTTAAAAGTAACAGGTGCAATTATTGCTTTGTTAAAAGATGCAATTAACCCTAATTTGGTTCAAACCTTAGAAGGTGGTGCTGCATTTATTCATGGTGGTCCTTTTGCAAACATTGCACACGGTTGCAATAGCATACAAGCAACTTATGCCGCTCTACAACATTCAGAATATACTGTTACTGAATCTGGTTTTGGAAGCGATTTGGGTGCTGAAAAATTCTTAAATATCTAGTGCCGTGCTGCAGGCTTAGCGCCTAAAGCAACAGTTTTGGTAACAACCACTCAAAGTTTAAAACTTCATGGAATGGTTCCTGAAAAGGAAATCAAATTGCAAAATAAAGAAGGATTGCAAAAAGGATTGGCAAACTTAGAACGCCACATTCAAAATTTACAAAACTTCGGACAAACAGTTGTGGTTGCTCTGAATCAATTCCACTTCGACTCTGAGGAAGAACTTCAAATGGTTGAAGATTTCTGTAAAGGTTTGGGTGCTGCATTTGCTAGAAACCAAGGATTTGCAAACGGTGGCGATGGTGCTGTAGAATTGGCTAAAAAAGTGGTTGAGATTGTTGAAAGCAATCCTTCTAAAGCCATTATACATACCTATGAATTAGAAGATTCAGTAGAAACAAAAATTGAAAAAATTGTTCAAAAAGTTTATGGTGGCAAGAACATTATCTTAGGTGATAACGCTCGCAAGTCCCTCAAAAATATCATTGAACTTGGTGCCGACAAATGGCCAGTATGTATTGCGAAAACGCAATTTTCTTTCACCGACAACGCAAAGAAAGTGGGTGTAGAAAAAGACTTCACCATTCGTATTGATCAGTTAATCATCAATGCAGGTGCAGAATTCATTGTTGCCGTTGCTGGTGATATCATGAGAATGCCAGGTTTACCAAAAGAGCCATCAGCATTAGGAATGGACGTTGTGAACGGCAAAATCACAGGATTGAGCTAAAATTCAACATTTACTAGAAACAAAATGTCCTTCATAAATGAGGGACATTTTTTTTGCATAAAACGCAAAAGACCAATTGAACATTTGCAAAAAGTGCAACATAAAAAAAGGATCCCCGAAGGGATCCTCTTTCACTAAACATGTTGAGAAAACTATTATTTATTTACGATTACTTTTTGTGAAAATTGTCCTTTGTTTGAAGACATAACCACTAAGTAAATTCCATTGCTTACATTAGAAGTTTCGAAAGAAACATTATTCAAACCTTCTAAAGCATTGATTGATTTTTGGATTAAAGTTTTACCAGACAAATCCATAATTTTAACAGTACCGTTAAATGCGATGTTAGAATTGAAATCAACATTGATTTCGTTCACAGCAGGATTAGGATAAACACTTACTCCAGTTACTTCAGAGATGTTATTCACCGCATTGAATTTACCGAATAAATCAACAACTGAATTGTTAAAGTTAGCCATTGTTGAAGTTGCTTTTCCAGCAATGATTCTGAAATCATTGTTTTGGATATCTACCAACACATTGCCTTTACCATTTGTAACGTCATCAATTGAATTTCCGTTTGCAGCCAAACGCAACCAAGCATCTAAACCTGCAGGAGTATTCTTACTATCAACTTCAGCCAAACCAGAGTTAGTTACACCAGCAGTGGCAGCAGAAGCTGTGTTTACAATATAATTATTTCTGAATAAGTTAGAAGTTTCAGTTACAGTACCATTTGGTTTAACACCAGCTGCAACCAATACGCTATCTCCATCAAACATTACAAAGTTTCTGTAACCTGTAAAGATTGAATTAATGATAGACAAACGGCTATTTCTTCTAATTCTAGCACCACGACGGAATGCAGATTGAGCAGTTTTACTCAAGTTAGAATATTTCTGACCTTCACCGATAGGACCAATACAAGTGATATTTGAAAACAACGCTGCAGTGTAAGGCTTCAAACCTGAACCACTTGCATCATTATCAGATTCAAATGTTTCTGAAGTAGAAGATCCAGAAGGAGCATTCCAAGACAAATCGAAATAAGAAGAATCTCTGTAAGCAATACCAAACTGAACTGCACCACGGAAACCGAAATCTGTATCGAAATCATCATCAGTTGTTTTGAAAGCAATTAAATGTTTTGCATTTACAGTACCACCAAACCATTCGTAAGCATCATCACCAGAATAAGAAACTTGCATACCGTTTACCACAGTTTTATTACCAACAGAACCAAAAGTAACACCATTGATTTCTTTGTTTGGTTCAAATGCATAACCTGCAAATTCTACACGAGTGTAAGTAATTGTACCAGAGTTATCGCCATCATCAGTTCCACCATGTTTACCTAAAGTATTGTCGAATGCAACGTTAGAAAATCCTTCTAATTGCACATCAGCACCTTGGTTGTTAACTGCTTTACCAGATAAAACCAAACCACCCCAATCGCCTCTTTCTCTAGAGCCAACTGCTTTGTTAGATGTTAAAATCACTGGGCTGCTTGAAGTACCGTTTAATTCAATCATACCACCACGTTCAACGATTATTGTTGCATACATTTTAGGAGATGCATTTGCATCAGCCATTCCACGAATAATTGTACCTGCAGGAACCACTAATTTAGCACCTGATGGAACAATGCAAAAACTCTTTAATAAATATATAGTAGATGCATTTAATGTTACTGTACCAGAAATCACTTTCTTACCAGAAGCATCAGACAATGTTGTTGAATCTGTTGCAACTCCGTAAACTGTTGTTTTAGGATTCCAATTTGCCCAACCTTTTGTCCAATCTTTTGATGCGTTATTTTCTAAAGCACCAACAAAACCTACTTGCTCAATGAACTGCGCTGTTGCAGACATTGTAAAGCCTGCCGCAGCAGTTAATAATAGTCCAATTTTTTTCATATATTCTTTTTTTTCAACCACAAAATAACACCTACACTATGAGGTTACTTTTAACGCAAGGTTATCATTGTGTTTTGCTTTAGAATTAGAATTAACATGAATTTAACAAAACAAAAAAGGCCCTCAAAGGGCCCTTTTCGCGTATGTTAAAATCCAATTAGAATGTAATTGAATAATTCAATGTTATGGTTGTACCGTTTGTGAAACTAAACAATACATTGTCACCAGTTTTTGTTGCAGCATTATATTCCGTATCACTCAATGCGCCGTTTTGATCCAAATCTTGATAAAACACATTTTTCTGCGCCAAAATGTCGCCAATCGTTAATTTTACAAGTCCTTTCTTACCAACTTTCTTACCAAATTGCACATCCCAAACGCTTCTTCCGTACTCATAAATATCAGCACCAAACCTTTGAACACTCTGAGGAACCCCAATATATGCAATTCTTTGACCAATTTTATTAAAGCTAGTATTCACTTGGAAACCACTCTTGTTTTCATAGAACAAACTTAAATTAATCACATAAGGACTTTGTCCTTGCAATGGTCTTGAAACAACACCGTTACTATTTTGACCAAATTTAATTTCAGATTTGATCAATGATAAGTTACCATAGAATGTTAAATCTTTAAAGAAATTCAAACCTGTATAAATTACCATTTTAGCCAAGTTTTTACGCGCCTCTATTTCAATACCATAATTATCGGCAATACGCTCATTCTGATAAGTAAAGGTTCTAATTAAAGGTTGAGTTGGATCCAATGAAAATTCAATTGGGTTTGTAATTCTCTTGTAAAATCCACCGATTGAAATCATGTCTTCTTTCTTTCCGAAAAATTCCCAACGTATATCATAATTATCAATTGTTGCACGTTGCAATTTATTGTTTCCTAAAATCTCAGAGTTGATATTGAAGTTATAAAATGCAAATGGAGCCAATTCTCTTAATTCTGGTCGGTTTAAAGTTTTATAAGCAGCTGCACGAACAGTCATTTTATCAGACACCGGCACACTCACATTGATTGAAGGCAACCAATCAGAATTCACCCCAGGAGATGCCATTTTCCTTGTTACACCCGTAATTCCAGACAATTTTCTAAAATACGCATTGTCTAATTCTTGCTCAAAACTCTCATAACGGATACCATAAATAAATTTAATTGAATACGTTTTTGTTTCCTTTACAAACAATGGAACATGATTTTCTACCATAACATACGCCGCACCCAATTTGCTAAATGCATCATACTCTCCTTTATCAGTCACATCAATTTCAGATAAAAATAGAGAATTCTCAGACAATTTAGAAGTTGCTAAATCAATTTCAGGCATATTGTTTGAATATAAACTTGTTCCCAATGGACCATAAACAAACTGACGGCTTAAAAACGTTCTATTTCTACCCTGGTAATAAGCACCCGTTTTGAAAATATTTGTCATTTTTGCCAATTTCATGGTGTACGAATAATCAGCAGATGCAGAATAAGTATTCTCATCTAAATTTGAGAAAAACCTTCCAGTACCCGTGTTAAAAAACGGATTAATGACCAACTGACGATCTATATTTCCTGGCAACGCATAGTTTGCAATTCTAAAATCTGGAATCTCACGATTGGTGTTACCATAGTTCATCACCCAATTCAAACTGTGCTTATTGTCACCAAATGAATGGGTTCCATTCAATTGCGAACTCACCAAACGATTAAATGACACCATGTTAGAATATGCTTGACTATACATGTCATTATCTTTATCAGAAACCCCTTCCCTAACCGTTGTATTTGCATCATATGTCAAACTCAATAAGTTTCTAAAATCAATTCTATTCTTGTTATTTATTTTGAAGGACAAATTAGCGATACCACCATTTTGAACATTCGTACCGTAAACATCATCGTTGAAACTTTTATAAACGTAGTTTGTACCATAGTCTCTATTTTCTACCAAACCACGGCTATATTTTTGCGTCAACGCATAATTTACACTCACTAAAAATCCCAATTCCTTTTTGCCAATTTTGAATGGCTTTCCAATAGAATAGCTAAATCTAGGACTTAACATTGGTTTCATGGTTTGGATGCTCCAATCATTATTAAATTTTTTGGTCTCTTCAATATTTACAGCTGCGCTAGCACCTGGTTTCATTGAATTTAAAACAGGAATTTTATGTTCTGAAGCTGGGATACCCATGTATTCGCTTCCCAACATTGAAAATGTTTGTACATCTTTTAATGTGGTAATAGAATTATACTGAAAACCAATTGAAACAGACTGGCTCAATTTTTCAGGAATGCTTTTTGTGTTAATTTTAATGATTCCACCACCAAAATCACCAATCATATCGGGCGTTGCTGACTTAACAACAATGATATTATCTAACAATGCTGCTGGTATAATATCAAATGAAAAAGCTTTTCGATCACTCTCAGTACTTGGCAATGGAGCGCCATTTAAATACCCTGCGTTATAACGATCAAACATCCCTCTAATATTTGCAAACTTACCGTCCATGATGGTTGCACCTGGAATTCTTTTCAGTGCATCTGATGTTGTACGAATGCTTGTTTTCTGAAAATCTTCGGCACTGATGGCTTCTACCATTCCAGGAGCCATCTTTTTGGTTTCAATGGCCATGGTTACTGTATTGGCTTTGACTTTTTTCTTTGTAGAAATATCTACCCCCTTCATTTTTTGAGTATTCGACAAAATGATGGTTAAGAAATTGTTTTCAATTTGGACATCAAAGTTTTCGG
This sequence comes from uncultured Bacteroidota bacterium, assembly GCA_903879775.1. Classification (GTDB taxonomy): domain Bacteria; phylum Bacteroidota; class Bacteroidia; order NS11-12g; family UBA955; genus VMCP01. Next base: position 21,224 of record CAIRMY010000079.1, on the reverse strand, counting down.
TTAATGTGTCATAACCTTTTGCTATACAGATATATTGACTTGATCCAACTTGCAACGTTGATTTAAATTGACCATCAACATCGGTACTTGAATAATTTCCCTCATTAAAAATGACCGTTGCGTCAGCCAAAGGTTTACCGTCATCAGATAACACTTTCCCCACAACCAGAGCAGTTTGAGCACCCAAGAAATGAATGGTAAGCAAACTGAAAATAAACAATACTGATTTCTTTAACATACAATTACAAAATAAAAACTGCATTATTACTGAACTATTAAGACAAGTTTATATTTTGAACCTAAATCCCAAACCCTCCTTAACATTAAGGCAATACACTTTACATAAACTTAACATTTAATTTACGTGTAAACAATATTCTAACTTTTGTAACAAATCAACCTTTGGCACGTCTTTTGAACATAACCTTACAAGAAAGGAGAACACCTTATGAAAAACATTCTATTACTCGGACTTGCAGTTGCTCTTTTTAACCAAGCAAACGCACAACACCACCATCATAGAGGGGGAAACAACCGTGGCAATCGCCATAACTCAATTATCGTTCAACGCAGAGCACCCTTACAAGTGCGTATCAATGTTGGAATTCCGGTAAGAAGAAATCCTGTTTATATTGCTCCAAGAACTCGTGTTGTTTATTCAAATTGCAATGTTTGCCACCATCACAATGGTTGTAATCACAACAATGGAGCTAGAGGAAATTACAATTATCAACACGAAGATCTCATTTACCAATTGAGAAATACTTCTTTTGAAAGTGATAAAATCATTATAGCAAAACAAGCAGTTCGCGGACAAGGATATTCTGCAAATCAAATTGCCGATATCATGATGGAATTTTCTTACGAAAGCAGCAGACTTGAATTTGCAAAATTCTCTTATGGGTTCTGCATTGATCCACATAATTACTACCAAGTAAATTCTGCATTTCAATATTCAAGTAGCATTGAAGAATTAGAAAGTTTTATTCACTAATCAAATAAAAATGAAATTTCAAAGTTATTAATTTAGAATAGTTTAGTTTAGTTTTTCCGACAAAGGGTAGAATGCTTCATTCTGCCCTTTGTTATTTTATAAACTACTTAGAATCAGGCATTTTAAAAACCGGCAATTTCCAATCCACATTCACAGGCTTAACAATCATCCCCAACTTTGCAATCCCACTTTGAATGTCTTTGTTCGACATAAACAATCCCCAAAATAAACCACTTCTATAATTTTCCATCATCACGGCAACTGGACCTTGATCAATTGCCAAATAATGTGGCTTCATCCAATTTTCTTGCTCAGAAAACGCATCATAAAACCCATATCGACCAAACAATTCTGGTTTCGTTTTATACCATTTGACCATTGCTTTCGTTGACCACATTGGTGAATATGGATAAGACGACAATGCCGCAGTGGGCGAAATTACACCAACATCATTCAGGCTATCAGGTGCATGTGCCGCATAAAACCGCACTGAATAACTCGCGGTAAGTCCCCAAGAACTATCACTATATCCTTTAAATTTCAATGGATTATCACTACACCAGCGCATATTCATCATGGTTTGATTGCAATTTTCTTGTCCATAATCACAATACCTATCCGAAAGTCCCATCGGATTCAAGGCCAAATATGAATAGTGCGCCCAAAACAATGGCCCACCGTGAGGCGGCTTTCCTTGATGGCGCAACTTTAAAGAATACTTATCGTAATGTGTTCTATTCTCAGCAACAATCCTACCTGAATCAGCCCAACCCAAATGGAACACGTCGGCAGAAATTGCATGAGTTGGAGAACTCGCAGCTAAAACGTACATTATCAAACATTCATTGTACCCTCTCACCCCGAAATTCATTTTCCAACCGTAATTAGGACTCCAATGCCAATACAAAACTTTTTTCCCATTGGTATACCAATCGAATTCCATTTCATTCCAAAATTTCTGAATTTTATTGATAATGTTCTGTTTGGTCTCATTGAGTGAACCATTGAATTTGCCTAAATGCAAAGTTTCTACTTTAGCATTTCGAACACTTTCAACTTGGATGTTGATTTCTAAAAACGATTTAACGCATAACAAACCTTGCATTAAAAAGCTCGACTCTACCAAATCGCCGCCGTCGTCGTATTTTGAAAATGGTTTCACCTTACCCGTTTTTCCATCAATCCAATGAGGCCAAGCTCCGTGAAAACGATCACAAGTTGCCAAGAAATCTACAATTTTACCCATTCTATTGAGGTATTGGGCTTGGCTAATCCATCCCCTATAATACCCAGCAGTTATGGCCATCACGCCAAATCCACTCCCACCGGTCGTTACAATATGTTGGTCATTTTCTGGATAATTGTTATCCATGTGAATTCTCTCTGGGGCTAATCCAGAATTCGGTTCTGCACCATCCCAAAAATATTGAAATGTACGATACTGTACGGTATCAAAAATTCGCTTTTCATCTGAATTCAATTGAAAATTATACCAATTTCTTGTTCCACCATTCCCGTGCTTTGCACCAAAAGGAGATTGACTTTGATTGGGAAATGATTTTTCACTTTGCGCAATTGCATTTGCTGAAAAAACAATTAAACTAACTAAATGTAAACACTTCAATAAATAATTCTTCATTGATACGATGATAAAAGTATAGCAATTTAGCAATTGTTTTTGTAAAATTGACAATATTTGTATCTCATGCATTCAAAACAGCAAATTCCAGCATTTCATGAATCAATTTTACTAATTTGTTCTGTATTACTCTTGGGATGCAACTTATTTAAGCCATCCAAAGAAATATCGACAGTTTCTGCAAAAACAATTCATTATGGCGACACCGCCAAATTTGATGTATCCCGGGAATTTAAAAAGCGCATTTTCATATACAATGGAGATACGTTACCCTACAGAGAATTCAATTATTCGAGCCTTTGGGAAAAGCCACTTCCCATTGTGATATTTTTGCATGGATCAGGAGAAAAAGGGAACGACAATGAAAGTCAACTATCACATGGCAGCGAATGGATATGGAGAGCGGCATACGCCGGTTTTGCTTGTCACGCCATTTTCCCTCAATGCAACAAAAACAGTTATTGGAGCAATGTAAACCGAACACAAGATTCTGTAGGGAAACCCCATTTTACGTTTCACGACGATACTGCATCCACCAAAGCCATGAAACTTCTAATTGCACTTGTGGAACATTTAAAAAAACAATCTTACATCGATCCAAGCCGTATTTATCTTGGGGGACTTTCAATGGGAGGCATGGGAACCATTGAGTTAATGCGCAGAATGCCCAAAACCTTTGCCGCCGCATTTCCCATTTGTGGAGGAGGTAAAATTAGCAATTTCAAACCTTTGAAACGTTCGCATTGGTGGTTTTTCCATGGCTTAAAAGACGATATTGTACCACCCGAATGCAGCATTGAAATTGCAAAGCAATTGAAAAATGCCGGAATCGATACTAAAATCACCTTATTTCCAAATGCAAATCATAACAGCTGGGATGCTACATTTGCAGAACCAGGTTTGTTACCTTGGATGTTTCAACAAAAACTTAAATAAACCCTAATGCTTAATATACAATATTTTAATCAAAATTCCAAATATCTTCGACTTCTGTTGTTTGGCACTGTAATGATTTGCGGTTTGCTCAATCATTTGCATGCGCAAAACGTAAAATCCCAATTGATCAATGGCAATCAAATAGAGGTTACAACTCCAGAATTTCAATTGATCATACAACCCATATCATTGAATCAAAATTCAGAAATCGACATTTTAGAATTCTCATATTTTCCCACCACTAACAAAAACCAATGGCACCATTCGTACACCGTCCCTACTGAAAAAAGAAATGAACTTCTGAAAAACAAATTGCCAAAAATCTTGCAACAAAATGGTGGAAATACGCCAGAAACAAAACGATATACCATTGGTAAATACATCGTAGAAATAATTCCCAATCCATTTAATTTATGCATCAGAGAAATAAACTATAAAAATTCAACCCAAAATCCAGACAATCAGTACGCAAATTCCACAGTTATACTGAGAGACAAAACGAATTTACCTTGGGTGAATGAAGATCATAAAATTAGCAAGAACTTTGAAATACAAGAGGAGTATTTCATAGGACTTGGCGAAAAAACAGGCCCTGTGAACAGAAAGGGAAACGCATATACCATGTGGAATTCGGATGTGCCAGCATACGGCGTGGAACAAGATCCTTTGTATGTTTCAATTCCGTTTTACATTGGAGGGTGGAAAGACTTCAATTATGGCATTTATGTAGATCATTCGAGTAAAAGTTACTTCAACTTTGGTGCCGCTTGCGACTATAGTTCAGTTTCAGTTGAAGATGACCACTTAAGATATTATGTCATTTTAGGCAATGCCATTTCAGATATAAGTTCGAAATACAGAGCGCTCACTGGTTATACCCCTTTACCACCAAAATGGAGCTTGGGATTTCACCAATCGCGTTGGAGCTATAAATCACAGGATGAAGTGCTTTCATTGGCGGCTGAATTTAAAAAGAAAAACATGCCAGTGGATGCAATTCACCTCGATATTCACTACATGGATGCTTGCAAAGTATTCACTTTCAACCAACAGCAATTCCCAAATCCGAAATCAATGGTTGAAACGTTAACGTCTCAAGGCATAAACATCATCACCATTTTAGATCCTGGAATTAAAGTTGAAAAAGGATATCCAGCCTACGAGAATGCACTGAAACAGGATTTGTTTTTAAAATATCCAAATGGCACCAATTACGAAGCTGGGGTTTGGCCGGGACTCTGTAATTTTCCCGATTTTACAAATCCAAAGGCCCGTCAATGGTGGAGTGAATCCGTAAAATTCTATACGGATTTAGGCATTTCTGGATTGTGGAACGACATGAATGAGCCAGCAGCTTGGGGCAAAGAAGTGCCGAGTTATATTCGTTTTGATCGTGAAGGACATTTGAGCAACCTCACACAAAACCGAAATGTATATGGCATGCAAATGGCGCGCGCAACAAGAGAAGGCGCAGAAAAATTGCTCAACAAAAGGGTTTTCACCCTTACCAGAGCCGGATTTGCTGGAATTCAAAAATATGCAGCCGTTTGGACCGGCGACAATGTGGCTTCCGATGACCACATGATGCTGAGTTTCAAAATGCTCGCAAATATGTCGCTCAGCGGTGTTGATTTCGTGGGTGCCGATGTTGGCGGCTTCATGAATCCTGCCACCCCAGAACTTTTCACCAGGTGGATGTCGGTAGCTGCCTTTACACCTTTTTACAGAGCACATAAAATGATTGACATGCCCACATCTGAACCTTGGTGCTATGGTGATATCAATACCGAAATCAACCGTTATTACATGCAATTGCGCTACCGACTCATTCCATACATTTACAGTTCAATGCAGCAAAACGAATCTCCGGTATTAAAATCGATGGCTTATTTATCAAATTTATCTGATGCCAATTATATAAATGGTTTTTCAGAAAAATTCGAAAGTCAATTTATATTGGGGAAAGGACTTTTAATCGCTCCTGTGAGAAGCACCGTCAAAAGCACAGAAGTATTTTTGCCACAAACTCCGAATTCAAACATTTGGTATTCAATACATAGTGATGAAATATTCCAAGGCAATAAATCCCATTTCGTGAATGCGGGCATTGCGCAACTTCCCATCTTTGTAAACGCGGGTACCATCTTGCCAGAAATTGTCCCTCAAAAAATAGAAAATACACAATGTAAATCTGACACACTCAATCTTCATGTGTACTACAATGCAGCTGGTTCTTATGAGGGATTTTTATACGAAGACGATGGAATTTCACTGAAAAACAAAGACTTACCTTTTGGAAAAATTCAAATTTCAGGGAGCGCTCAAAATCAAGAAATCACATTCAACATTGAAAAAACTGCCAATTTTAATTTCCCCTATAAAACCATACAATTTATGATTCATGGTTTACCAGAAAGCAAGGCAAATAACCTCGACGATAGCCCAACGCCACATATTTTCGAAGTCAATAACCAAACATTTGTTGCGAATTCTGCAAAAGTTTCTGAAACAAAGATTCCGCATTTTGCGTTAAAACAAGACCTATATAAAATTGAACGGGTTTTAAAAACCACGCAGTCGTATTATAAATTTTCCATTGAAATGCCCGATAAATCTTTCAAACTCAAAATCAAATAACATGTCGCAACATACATTTAAAGGAAGCCTTACATGGAAGGGAAATCTTGGGACTGGCCTTATCATTGCACCATGAGGCAAATCAGAAATGCTTCATTGCCAATTCGGTAAATTTTCAAGTTTTACATCAAGTAACCATCAACAAAAAAGGCGCTTAAGCGCCTTTTTTGTTGATTAAAATTATTAAAAATTTTATTGCGTAATGATACTGGTTTTTAAGGTCGCATCAGAATGACCTCCAACGCTAAATACAAATTCACCAGGCTCATAAATGAGTTGCATTTTATCATTGTAAAAACTCAAATCGTCTTTTGAAAGTTGAAAGTTTGCAGTATACTTCTCTCCTGCTTTTAATGAAACCTTTTTAAACCTTTTCAACTGTTTCATTGGGCGGGTCATGCTTGCTTCAACATCAGAAATATAAACTTGAACCACTTCTTTTCCTTCAACTTTACCCGTATTCTGAACATCTACAGAAACATTCATCAAACCATTTTCAATTTGATTCACTTTCAAATTCGAATATTCAAACGAAGCATAACTCAAACCGTATCCAAAAGGCAACAAAGGCGTATTCGGAACGTCAAGATACTTAGAGCTGTATTTTTGAGTTTCGTCGATTGGGCGGCCTGTTTTGCGCGAATTATAGTACACTGGTATTTGACCTACGTTGCGTGGAAATGTCATGGTCAATTTTCCTGAGGGATTTACAACGCCAAACAAGATATTTTTAACCGCTTCACCGCCCATTGTTCCGGGGAACCAACATTCAACCACGGCATCTGCCTGGTTGAATTCGTTTTCAATGGTCATTGGTCGTCCGTTAAACAACAAAAGCACAATTGGCTTACCAACAGCTTTTAAAGCTTTGAACAATGCTTTTTGTTGTGGCTGTAAATCAATGTTCGACATAGAAGCAGCTTCGCCACTCATTCCGAAAGTTTCGCCCAAGGCCAACACAACTACATCAGATTTCTTCGCCACTTTAACTGCTTCTGCAATCATATCTGCCGCAGATTTTGTTGACAACGCAATTTGGCCATCATGCTGATTCAATTTAGCCCTAAGGGCTTCATCTTCAATCATATTGCAACCTTGCGCATAGAAAACATTCTCTTTGCGAATGTTCATTGGATCATTCACAAATGCATCATAAACAGTAATCGCTTTTTTCCAATCGCCAGCGCCACTCCAGTTTCCAATCAAATCCCTTTGTCCCTTAATATGTGGACCAATTAAAGCAATCTTCTGATTCGACGGTAAATTCACAGCAACTTCACTCGGATGCAATCCATTTCCAAGTGGTAAAACATTGTTTTTATTTTTAAGAAGGACAATTGATTCCTGAGCAATTTCTAAAGCCGATTGCTTGTTGTCAGAAGAAAGCAATTCAGATTGGCGTTTTTCATCGAGCCCTCTGTAAGGGTCATTGAACAATCCAAGTTTATATTTTGACATTAAAATATTCCTACAAGAACGATCAATGTAGGCCATATTCAATTTGCCATCGCGTAAAAGTCCCTCCAAATGATTTAGGTATAATTCTCCAACCATATCCATATCGGCACCTGCTTCAAGGGCTCTTTTTGCAACAGTTTTCTCGTTACCCATTCCATGGTTCATGAGTTCGTTGATGGCAGTATAATCTGTAACCACCATTCCTTTGAAACCCCATTTTTTCTTTAAAACCGTGTCTAACAAAAATGGATTGCAAGTAGCTGGCACCCCATTCACATCGTTGAAAGATGTCATGACAGTGGCAACACCTGCATTTACAGCAGCTTGGTAAGGAGGCAAATAGTCGTTGAACATTTTATACAAAGACATATCCACGGTATTGTAATCTCTACCGGCCTCGGCACCGCCATAAAGGGCAAAATGCTTCACACAAGCCATTAAATTGGTGGCATTATTTAAACTAGTACCTTGATAACCTTTCACCATTGCTTCGGCAATGCGAGAACCCAAATAAACATCTTCCCCACCGCATTCAGAAACACGTCCCCAACGAGGATCGCGGGCAATATCAACCATTGGTGAGAACGTCCAGTTTAAACCATCTGCGGTAGCTTCCATGGCGCTTACTTTTGCCATTTGTTCCACTGCACCGAGGTTCCAAGTACAAGAAAGTGCCAATGGAATTGGAAAAATGGTTCTATGTCCGTGAATCACATCATAACCAAACAATAAAGGAATATGCAAACGATGTCCTGCAATTGCCTTTTCTTGCAATTTCCTTACGGCAACGGGGGTAAACGTATTGAAGACGCCACCAACCAAACCTTTGCTCAATTTTTCATCAACACCTTGACTCACAACGGGGCCGGTGACATCAAACCCAACAGAAGGTAAATTCAATTGACCCACTTTTTCTTGAATGGTCATGAGTTGCATCAATGAGTCCACAAATTTATCGGCTCTTGATTGTGCAGAAACTGCATTTAAAGCAGTTAAAACTGCGATAAATGCAAATAACTTTAATGAATTCTGAGTTCTATATTTTGATAATTTCATAAAAATTCGTATCTTATTAGTTTAGGTAAGGGGCTGAAAATCCAAGTTTTTTCATTCCAGATTTCAATTCAGAGCAACTTGTAAATTGCTCCCATAAAAGTGCAGTTCTGTGGTTTTCAATCATCACCACAATTGGTCCTTGATCGATGGCTAAAAATGAATTTGCAATCCAGGTCTCACCAATGTGAAATGCATCGACAAAGCCATATTCTTTCCAAAGCTTATCTCCCATTTTGTAATAGAAGAAATTCATGGCCGCTGTTGATTCTGTTGGGGTAAATGGCATTGAAGCCAATGCCGCAGTAGGCGAAATCACACCTCTGTCGTTTGTTGGCGAGTGCGCATCATATCCCCACGGATTATCACTGGCAGTTAAGCCCCAACAATTTTCACTGTAGCCTGCAAATTTTTTAGGATTTGCTTTGCAATAACTATAATTGATTTTTGCATGATTCTGATTTTGCTCCCAATAATCGGCATATTGGTCAGACAAACCACGGGGGTCGATTCCTAGGAATGAATAATGTGCAAAGAACATAGGTCCTCCATAATCTGAACCTAAAGGCAATTTATAACCGTAGAAAGATTTCCCATTTTTGATTCCACCATTGATGGCCCAACAATTTTTATAAACGTTTGCACTCACCGGAAATGTTGGCGAAGAGGCAGCCAAAACATGGGTAATTAAACATTCGTTCCACCCACGAATGGGCATGTTCATGATAAATCCTTTTGTAGGACTCCAATGCCAGTATAAGTTGGTTTCAGCTCCATTTTTTGTGAACCAATTCCATTCTACACGGTGCCAAATACTGTCTATTTTTTCACGGAGGGATATTTCCTCGGCAGAATTATAACTAAAATATTGACGGGCGGTTAAAAGTCCCTCAATTAAATAAGAAGTTTCAACCAAATCGGCGCCATCGTCATTGCTCGAAAACGCAATCGTATTTCCGTTTGCACCATTGAACCAATGCGGAAAAGCACCATGGTACACTTTTGTGTTGTATAGCAAAAATTTCGACATTTTGGTCAAGTGATTCACCGCGTCGATTCTTGAAATGAAATTACGGTTGACACCGGCAACAATGGCCATGACACCCATTCCAGAACCACCAGAGGTTACCAAATCACCAGAAGTATTGCGCTCACGCGCCAAGCCACTCACAGGGTGGGCAAATTTCCAAAAGTATTGTAAGGTTCGATATTGCACCGAATCCATTAATGTATTGTTTGATAATAAATTATACTTATTAGCTGTATCGATTCCGGTTCGAATGAGTACAGAAAAGTATTTTGTAAAAGTTGCACCTGACTTTGATTTTAAAGTTGTAGGTAGTGCAAGTACATATTTTGTAAAATACTTCAGGGGTATTTTACAATGTAAAATCAATGTTGAATCAGAATTTTTAAAGGAATACTGAACAGGAACAGGTGTAAATCCACCTTCTTTAATTGCAATTTGTGTTTTGGCATTTGTTGTATCTAACGGTCTAGAAAAATTGATTTCAAACGTTGGATTTGCAGTACAATTTGTAACAAGCGTACTGGTGCTTACACCATTGTATTTGATGTAGTTTAAATCGAAAAATTGAATTGGAGCAGGGCTCTCAGTTTTTGGCTTTTCACAAGCCTGCAACATGCTTAAACTAACGATGATTGCCGCATGCAATAGGAATGTAAAAGGGGCTGTACGAAATACGAACAGCCCCTGTAAAGTTAATTTTTTCAAGGAATTAACGACCAGCTTTTTCTAATTGATACAAAGCAGTAACGTCAGAATCAGCCAACGCTTTGTCGTAAATACGGAACTCATCTAAACCACCATCGTAGTTTTTCATCCAAGCATCAGGCGTACCACCTGGTAAATGTTGTTTGTAGCAACCGAAAACAAATTTAGTTGCATTTTTGAACGACATAGCACCCAATGGAGCACCACCTTTAGCAGGATCGTCTTGGAATTTATCTGTAACAGAAGCAGGTAAGTTCATTTTAACACCGTCTACGTACATTGCAACTTTAGAAGTTGATGCATCGTAAGAGCATACTACATGGTGCCAAGCATCGTTACCAATTTTCATACGGTTTTCAGCACCGCCAAGGTCTGTCCACTGCTCTTTCCAAGCAGTAGCATTCCAGTTATTCAAAGTAAATTTGATACGTGTAGAATCGTTTCCTGCTTTACCAGATTCTTGTAAAATGAACAAGTTACCAATCCAGTTACTATCGTTCAACAATTGGAACCAAGACTCAGCGCCATCAGCGTGAGCAGAAGTTTTAACCCAAGAAGAGATAGTGGTTGATTGCATACCAGTGATTTTACTTCCAACAGAAGTGAACAAAGCATAACCGGCAGAAGAACCTTGCCAAGCTTTTCCTTTAGCACCAGCTGCATATGAAGTACCAGAAGCGTTACCACCAGTAATGTTGCCTTTTGCATCTGTTAAGTTGTCTTCAAATGAGAATTTTGCAACTAAGTTAGAAGAAGCAATTTCATCAGATGTGTTGTAACCACCGATTGGAGCTGTTCCAGAATCGTTTGTTGAATCGTCACCACAAGAGGTTAAGTTTAGTGCCAATACTGCACATGCTGCGAAACCAGCGATTGAAAATAATTTTGTTTTTTTCATGTTAATATTAGATTTAATGTTTAGTGTTTAGTGTTTAATGTTTAATGTTTAAAGTTAGCGTTTAGTGTTAATAGCCAGGATTTTGGAAGAGTTTACCATTTGCAAGGTCAATCTGACGTTGAGGAATTGGATATAAATCGTGTTTGCCATCAACATAAGCTTTTCCATGCGCTCTCATTACAGTTCCTGCCTGTTTTGTTCTTCTTAAGTCGAAAACACGGTCGTGCTCCATAGCCATTTCAACCCTGCGCTCTTTCCAAATTGCAGTACGGATATCTGCTTGAGATTTCGCTGTTGCGTTTGATAAACCTGCACGTGTTCTGACCATATTCAAGTATTTTAAAGCCTTAGAAGTATCATTGAGTTCATTGTATGCTTCCGCAGCAACCAACAACAAATCACCATAACGCAAGATACGTAAATTTTTATTTGTTTCATTATCTTGCTTGCCCCAAGACTCCATAAATTTACTTACGTATGATTTATAGTTATACCGTTGATTGGGAGCAGCCACATTTGTAACCCAGCCATCCCAAAGGGTTTGACCAGAAATTATAATGGTTGCATCTCTTCTCACATCACCAGATTCATAAGCATTGTAAAGATCTAAAGTTGGCGTATTGAATCCCCAACCCAATCCTCCTTGTCCACGAGGTGCTTGAACCACAAAATAACCCACAAGGCCCTTGGCAGGATCTGTACCCTTGCAATTTACTTCATAGATAGATTCCTTGGAAAACTCTCCAACTTCCCTCCAAACATGATTATAATCGTCTAAAAGGCCAAATTTGCCAGACCCAATCAAAACTTCAGCAGTTGCAGCAGCTTGTGACCATTTTTGACGGTATAAACTTACTTTAGATAACAAACCTGTAGCAGCATAAGAAGTAGCCCTACCCGTTTCTATCAATTGCTGTGTTGGTAAAACACCAGCCGCAAAATTCAAATCAGATTCAATTAAATTATAAATCTCATCTTCAGAGGCCCTAACATTCACAGCATCAATTTCAGCTTGTGTCACAGGAACCTTATCAATTTTAGGAACACCACCAAAACACCTCACGAGGTTAAAATAATAATATGCCCTTAAGAAGCGAACTTCGCCTTTAAAAATTTCTCTTTTTGTTGGATCCATATCTAAACGATCCATCATATCGACTGCTTTATTGGCCCTAGAAATGCCTTCATAGTTTGATTCCCAAACTTCACCGAAAGATAAAGAAGTTGAAGACCAAGATAAGTTGTCCATTTGATCTTTATCAGCACCTGTATCTCCTGGGTCACTTCCTTTATCACCATCATCGCTTGCAATGCTTGTAATGCCAATCCAAGAAAATGAATGTTGCGACCAATCGTATAATTTATTATAAACCGAATTCACCAATTCTTCAGCAGCCTGTGTGGTGCTCGAAAAATAATCTGCAGGAGTTTGAGCCCTTGGGGGTTCCTCTAAAAATGATTTCTTACATGAAGGAACAAGTACAACTGTACTTGCCAATACTGCCATTGTAATTGATGTTCTTATTGTTTTTTTCAATGTGCTTCTCATGGCCTTAGAATTGGATGTTAATACCTGTTAAAATTGTACTTGAAGTTGGATAAACGTTTAACTCTATTCCGGCTTCTGGCGGCGAGCCTGGCAATTCTGCTGTAAATCCTGAATATGCTTTCCAAGTGAAAATATTTTGAGCAGTGATGTAAAAACGATATGCCTTTACTTTTGATTTTTGAGCCCATGCTGCTGGAAGTGTATATCCAATTGACAAACTATTCAATCTGGCAAATGAACCAGACTCAACAAAATATGTACTTGGTTTTGGAACACCATTAAATGCTCTTGGATACTCATTGGTTGCATTTGTTGGTTTCCAACGATTCATGGCAACTTCATATTCAACATTGTAGTTTCCACCATAACGCACTGTTTTCTTACCGTTGAATACTTTATTCCCAAGATTAGAAATAATATCGAAACTCAAATCCCAATTTTTATAACTCATTTGGCTATTCATACCCAAATAACAGATTGGCTGATAAGAACCTACGTATTCTCTGTCTTTATCGTTGATAATGCCATCGCCATTTTTATCGACCAATTTAAAGTCACCAGGTTTTGCACCAAACAAATGAGCCGAAGCAGCCACTTCCGCTTCATTTTGATAGACCCCATTGGTTTCATAAACCCAGAAAGAGCCAATTGGCTGACCTGTTGCCACCCTAGTTGCAAATTCACCATTGTTTAAGTTTCCAAAATTCGTTGGTTGACCCAATCCTAAATTCTCTACCCTATTTTTATTAAATGTTGCATTCAATCCAACACTGTATTTAAAGTTCGATTTAGACTTTTCATTGTTGTAAGAAATTGAAAGTTCTAATCCACTGTTGCTAATATCCGCAGCGTTCGTTAACATTGAATTGTTGTTATCGCCCAAACCAGCCGACAAAGGAATGTTAAACAAAGCACCAGCCGTATATTTATAGTAATAATCAATTGTTCCACGAATTCTTCCACCCATCAATTCATAGTCAGCACCTAAATCATATTCAGTGGTCGTTTCCCAAGTTAAATTTGGATCCTTCACCTCGGCAATGGTTGTCCCATTTTTAATGTTGTTGCCAAAAACAGCGCTCAAACCGCTCGAAAGCAATGTTACAAATTCGGAAGGATTGATTCTGTCGTTGCCCACTTTCCCCCAAGAAGCTCTTAACTTAAAATATGTTAACTTAGGTACGTTAAAAAATGCTTCTTTAGACAATTCATAACCGAAACCAACAGAAGGGAAATTACCCCAGCGATTTTGCTCAGGGAATTTCGAAGAACCGTCACGGCGGAATGAAGCAGTCACAAATAATTTATCCTTGAAACTATAATTTGCCCTTGCCAAATAACTTTCTCTTCTTCCATAATCAGCAATTGGTCTTTGATATTGCAAGTTGGCTTGAACCGTTGAACTACCGGTATTTAAATATCTGTATTGCGATTGCGGCGGCACACCATCTCTTGAAATGGCATACATATAACCATCGTATTGCTCGGCTGTATGTCCTAACATCAATTTAAAATTTTGATTTTTGAGGGACTTAGCATAGGTCATTAGATTATCCCAGATCCAACGGTACCCCCTGTTGTTCGATTGGGTTAACGTAGTTGTGTCATATCTTTGGGTTGGACTTACTTTATATTTCGACTGATAATTTTCGCCGTTGTTATCGAACATATCTGTTCCAAAGGAAGTTCTAAAGGTTAAACCTTTAATTAATTCCAATTCCCCAAACACATTGCCCATTAAACGATATCCGAAAGATTGATCATCAGTCAATTCAAGGGATGCAAGCGGATTCCCAACATCACTTTTTGTTGTGTATCCATAACTACCATCAGCATTCTTAGCATTGTAAATGGGAGCTGCATTGTAGGCTTGAGTGAACAAGCCAAAAGGCTTATTGTTAGAATGATAAGTACTTAAATTGATATTATTTCCAAACTTCAAAGCTTTGTTAATGTTAAAAGTATTGTTATTTCTAACTGATAAACGTTCATAATCGTTCCCTTTTAAAATTCCTTCTTCCTTCATGTAGTTAATTGAAAATAAAGATGTTGCCAATTCACCACCACCAGATACAGAAATCGAATGATTTTGTTGCAAACCAGTTCTGGTAATTGCATCGAACCAATCTGTTTTGCCTGTAATATCAGAAGCAATAACAGCTTGAGCATCTGCAGCTTCATTCGAATAATTGGCATACAAATTGGGACCAGCCATAATTACTTTATTGGTAATGCTTTTGATACCAAAATATCCATCATAAGTAACAGTAGCCTTCCCTCTACTTCCCGCTTTGGTGGTGATTAAAATGACACCATTAGAAGCACGAACTCCATAAATTGCCGTTGAAGAGGCATCTTTCAAAACATCAACCGATAAAATATCTGCATTGTTTATGTTTCGGATGTCTTCTGTAATCACACCATCAACAACATAAAGAGGTTCAGCACCCCCAATCACAGAACCTGTTCCACGAATTCTAACTGTTGGAGCTGATCCCGGTGATCCATAATTTGTAATTTGCACACCTGCCAATTTACCTTGTAAGGCTTGAGCAGCAGTTAAAACAGGTTGTTTTGCCAACGTTGCACCTGAAACAGTACCAATAGAACCTGTTAATTCCTTTCTTTTTGAAGTTGCATATCCAACAACCACAACTTCATCTACCTTTTCAGTTTTCACTTCCAAAACCACAGAAAACATTGGTTGTGTAAGTTCAATGGTTTGAGAAATATAATTCTCTGCCTTTAAAACAATCTTGGTGTTCTTGTCTGCCTTAAAAGTAACAACTCCATTGGGATTGGTGGTTCCTAAAACACTATTTTCATCATTTTCTTTGGTCACCGAAACATTTGCCACTGATTCACCTAGAGGATTTTGAACTGTAATGGTATATTGAACGGATTCACTCACTTGGGCATTAATTTGACTCAAACCCAAGAAAGTCAGAACAAATAAAGCAATCCCTAAACGGAATCCTGCGAAATTCGCATAAACGAACCTCATATTCAATGTGTTTTTTCGATACATATTTTCTAATATTCAATTACTTGGGAGCAAAAGACACCATGAAAAAAAGAATTTGCTCCCAAATAGGTTGGCAAGATATGTAATTGTGAAAAATACAACAAGGATTTTTTTGTAATTTAAACAAAATCTAAATAGAAAGAGCTTTTTGCATTCAAAGTGAAAATACCAAATATGAAACCACTAAATTCAAACTTGAGATTGGAATACAAATATTGAATTGTCAAAAAACCATAGAATTGCTTAACACTAATGTAACAATTAAACAATATTCAAAAATTCATATCAAATTTAATTTCGCAACTTAAATATATTGGTTTGAGATCAAAAAAAATTATACGCGACATTAGCTGGTTGTCGTTTAACAACAGGGTACTTCAAGAAGCAAAAGATTCATCGGTTCATTTGTATAATAGACTACGTTTTTTAGGAATATTTTCAAACAACCTTGATGAATTTTTTAGAGTTAGGGTTGGAACATTGAATAAAATGTTAAAAATAGACAACAACGTAAAAATACACATTGAAGAACATCCTGAAAAAATATTAAAACAAATTCAAGAACTTGTTTTAAACCAACAAATTACATTCGATGAAACTTTTGCTGAAATCATTAAACAACTTGAAATCAATCACAATATTTACTTTAAGAATGAAAAACAATTAAATAAAATTCAAAAGACATTCGTACAAGCATACTTTGAAGATAAGGTTAGAACACAAATTGTTCCCCTCATGATTGAAAGCATGCCACAGGCACCGTTTTTAAGAGACAGATCCATTTATTTAGCCTGTGTATTGGGAAATACTCAAAACCCAATGCTTCAGCGCTATGCATTGATCCAAATTCCTGAAAAAGAAATTCCCCGCTTTGTAATTATTCCCGCAGCTAAAAAAGGAGAAATTAATCTTATCTTATTGGAAGATATTATCCGCTACAATTTGAAATTTCTATTTGCACCTTTTGGATTTAACCGCTTTAGCAGTCATATAGTAAAATTAACGAGAGATGCGGAATTAGAATTAGACAACGACCTAAACAACAACGTAATTGCAGATTTAGAAAAAGGGCTAAAAAATAGAAATAAAGGAAAGGCAACAAGATTTGTATATGACCGTCAAATTGATCTACAACTTTTAGATTATTTAACTAAGCGCTTAAACTTATTAAAAAAAGACAATCTAATTGCAGGTAGCAGAATTCATAATTTTAAAGATTTTATGGATTTTCCAAAATCTGTATTTAAAGACATCATTGAAAGGCCAAAATCGTTTGTACATCCTTCATTGGTTCAGCCCTGTAGAATCATGGAAATCATTGAAAAGAAGGACATTATGCTCCATTTCCCTTATCATTCGTTTGATTCAGTCATTGATTTATTGAGAGAAGCAGCGATAGATCCCTTCGTACAAAGTATCAAAATTACCGTTTACAGATTAGCGCGTCAATCAAAGGTCATAAACGCATTGTTAAATGCTGTAAGAAATGGCAAAAGTGTTACAGTTGTTATAGAACTGAGGGCGAGATTCGATGAAGAAGCTAATTTACATTGGAAATCAGTTCTTGAAGAGGAAGGAATTAAAGTTTTCCTAGGGGTACCCGACATGAAGGTACATGCAAAAATTTGTGTGATAAAAAAGCGAGAATTCAATAAAACCATACATTACGGATTCATTTCAACGGGTAATTTCAATGAAAGCACAGCCCAAATCTATGGAGATCATTTGTTGTTAACGACCAACAGAGCAATTTTATCTGATATCAACAGAATTTTCGATTGTTTAGACAAGCCAATTCCTCGAATTGAAATCCTTAAGAATTGTAAAACACTTGTTACTTCTCCTCAAAATATGAGGAAATTTTTCTTAAATTTAATCATCAAGGAAATTAAATTCTCCAAGAAAAAACACGATGCCAAAATTCAATTAAAATTGAATAGCTTGGTTGATGAGGCACTCATTACACAACTTTATTTGGCAGCTAAAGCTGGTGTAAACATTGAATTGGTTATCAGAGGTATTTGTTGTGCGCTTACAGAACAAAAAGCGTTTAAAAAACCAATTAAAGCCATTAGTGTGATTGATGAATATTTAGAGCACGCAAGAATATTCATTTTCAACAACAACAACGAACCCATTGTCTATATATCATCGGCTGATTGGATGGTGAGAAATCTAGACCATAGAGTTGAGGTTGCTTGCCCCATAAACGATCCCTCAATAAAAGAAGAGTTAATGACTATTTTTTCACTTCAATCTCAAGAAAATGTAAAAGGGAGAATTTTAGACAATGAACAACTAAATTTATACGTTGAAAAAGCCGAAGACACACCGGTTATGCGATCTCAAATCGAAATTTATCATTACCTTAGAAGCAAAATTTACAGAGATTGAAATTAGCTGCAATTGATATAGGTTCCAACGCTGCCAGATTACTTATTGTTGAAGTTGTTCAGTATAGTTCGCTGGAAATAGATTTTACCAAATTAAACTTAATTCGAATTCCTATTCAATTGGGATACGATGTATTCCAAAATGGCTTTATTGGTGAAGATAAAAAAAACAACTTTATTGAAACCATGAAAGCTTTTAAAACGATCATGGATATTTACAAAGTTGTTCATTATAAAGCATGTGCAACATCAGCCATGCGCGATGCAAGAAACTCCAATGAAATTGTAAATGAAATTCAAAACCTCACGGGCATTCAAATTCAAATCATTAGTGGTCAAGAAGAAGCATCAATTCTGTACGAAACGCACATTGCCGAAAAATTTCAACACACCAACGCTTCTTTGTATATAGATGTAGGTGGCGGCAGCACAGAACTCACATTGTTTGCAAACAAAAAAATTGTTTTCAAAGAGTCATTTAATGTTGGTACAATTCGAATGCTAAATGGAAGAATTGAAGATTCTGTTTGGGATTCACTTAAAGATTTTGCAAAAACGGCTTGTTCCGAATATTATCCACTCAATTTAATTGGCAGCGGCGGTAACATTAACAAAGTCTTTTCTATGTCGAACACTAAAAACGGCAAACCCCTAAAGTACAAATACATAATAGAATTGCTCGATGCTTTATCGCCTCTTTCAATTGAAGAACGTATACACCAATTTCAAATCAAGGAAGACAGAGCTGCAGTTTTAGTTCCTGCATTAGAAATTTACAGTTCTATTATGCGATGGACAAACGCACAAGAGATCTTTGTACCAAAAATTGGACTGGCAGATGGACTCATTAAAATGCTCTACTCAGAAATCATAAACGCTTAACAAAATATCTTTAAAAAAATGCCAAAACAATTTTATGAATTGCATAAAGAGGGATCTACCCGATTTGTCATGCAGTTCTAAGAAAAAAGAAGCCGCACCAAAGTGCGGCTTCATATATATATTTGATAGATAAATAACGCCACCGGAAATATGCCGATGACTCTATTTATTGATATAAATAATCATTCAATCAATACAAATGTAATGTGATGGTTCTGAAATTACAATACCAATAATTTAATAATAATATTTTTTACACCTACTTCATAGGTTTTCTTGAGAAAAATTCGTATTTTGTCAATAAATACTTTATGGTCAAATACATCATTTTATTGTTAACAATCTTATTTTCAGAGAATGGTTATAGCCAATTTTCTGGAATGAACTTCGATAGTATCTTTATTTCGAAAGAATCATCATATAAAACATCATTCCCAAATTTATTAATTCACGAGAAAAGCACCTTTGATAGTCTTAGATTTAAAATTCACCAATCAGGAGTAAAATACAGATTGATAGAATTTGACAGCTTAGGCAATCGGGTAAATGAAGAGATATTCGAATTTGATCAGTTAAATATACCCAGAATCACAATTGGTGAAATGGAAGAGAAACAGTTCTCACTGGTTGATTTAGAAGATAGAATTATGAAAATGATTTATTTAGACCCTCGCATTTAAATCCTTAACATATCTGAATGCCAATAGCAACTTGATCATTGAGTTGTTGAATTTTCCGAAATGGCATTTATAATCTTATGACTATTGCTTCACCAAAATCTCATTATCTTCGCCAAATGAACCGTCGCGATTTGTTGAAACTTCTAGGAATTGGCAGCACCTTACTGGCATTTACCAGCAAGCGTCCCTCAAAATTAAAAAAAGCAAAACCTTTGGTCATTAGCACTTGGTACAACCAATCTGTGACCGCCAATGTGGCCGCGTGGGACATCATTCAAAAACAAGGATTCGCAATCGACGCCGTTGAAGCAGGGGTGCAAGTTTCCGAAAACGACCCAATGAATTGCTGCGTGGGATTGGGCGCAAATCCTGATCGTGAGGGACATGTGACCCTCGATGCCTCCATCATGAACCACAAACACGAAGTTGGCGCAGTGGCTTGCGTGGAACGCATTAAAAGTCCCATCCATTTGGCACGACAAGTCATGGAGAAATCGCCGCACGTGATGCTCGTTGGTTTGGGAGCCCAAGAATTTGCGTTACAGCAAGGACATCCCTTAGAATCAGAGGAATTGAGCGGCCATGCGAAGGCAGCTTATGCGGAATGGCTCAAAACCAGTGAGTACAAACCCATTCTCAATATTGAAAAATCAACCCCAATTCAAACCCCTCTAAAGCTCAAATCGGGTGAGTTTAACCACGACACCATTGGCATGTTGGCAATTGACGAGTTCGGGAACCTCAGCGGGGCTTGCACAACTTCTGGCATGGCCTTCAAAATGAGAGGCCGCGTTGGCGACTCTCCCATCATTGGAGCGGGCTTGTATGTAGACAACAACGTGGGTGCTGCAACGGCAACTGGTCATGGCGAAGAAGTCATTCGTTGCTGCGGAAGTTTCCTCATTGTGGAACTCATGAGAAATGGCCATAGCCCCAATCAAGCCTGCAAAATTGCCGTGGAACGTTTGCTCGAAATGACACCTCGAAACCCTAAAGACATTCAAATTGGTTTCATAGCCATTAACAAACAAGGCGAATACGGCAGTTATTCCCTGCAACAAGGATTCGACTTTGGCATCACCACCTCCGAGGGAACCAAACAAATTCAAGCAAAATTTGCCGTAAAAGCATGATTGACATAGAAATAGCCTGCAACAGTTTAACTTCTTGCATCAACGCATTTGAAGCTGGTGCAACCAGGGTTGAACTCTTTGAAAATCTTGCAGATGGGGGATGTACGCCGTCGGCGGGCCTCATCATGGCAAGTCAGAAATTGGATATCCCAAAGTATGTCATGATTCGACCTAGGGGTGGCCATTTTTGTTACAATTCAATGGAGATTGTC
>CAIRMY010000078.1 GCA_903879775.1 uncultured Bacteroidota bacterium | reverse complement strand
GATCTGTCGAAATATAGAGTTACGCGTTGGCAGAATGGATCTGCGTCATGGACAACTCAGTATTCAGATGCTCTTTCAGGCAAGTTGGCGCCAAAAGATGTTGTTGTTTTGGTTCTAGACAGAAGAGATACCACTCAAAAAGGCCAAGACACTCCGGTTGTAATGCCCCTTCGTGTAAAGGCAGATTTGTTTTTAAGCAAAGATTATAACACTTCCTTTTCAATGAGTTTCAATGGTGATGATGCTATGTCGTTAGATAAATTAAATTCAACAACCTCAAAGTATGATTTGGTTGATATTTTTGGTAAAATTGGAGAGCGTCCGGTACCAGGTTGGAGCGATAAAATGCCTTATACCGGGACTGGAATTTGGTACAGTGTTGATAAAACCCTCATTCGTAAACCACAAGTATTAACTGGTTTAGATACCATTTTGAAAGGTGTTTATGTTGCAGTAAATCCTAAGTTGTATTTTAATCCTACCTTAGAATGGAATGTAAATCCAAGAGACATGTTTGATTCTTTGGGTGTTCACAATTGCAATTGTAATTTATCGAATATAAAACACATTGAAAACAACTTGAATGTGAGAATTTTTCCTAATCCGGCGACCAATCAATTGTTTATCAATACCTCTATGGAATTAGCGACTTTGGAAATATTGAATTCAAACGGACAAGTTGTTTCTGCAGTTTGGTCTATTGCAAACAACAATCAAATACAATTGATTTCAGTGAATTTAATCAACCTAATTGAAGGAATTTACACTGTGAATTTAAAGTCTGTAAACGGACAAACGATAAGTCGTAGATTTATCAAATAAAAATGCTTAGAAGATTAATTTTTAGCCTTATTTTTTTATTGGTTTCTGAGGGATTTTCCCAAACAACCATAAAAGGAAAGGTCATGGATGCTTTGAGTGGCGAATTGCTCGATCAAGTGTTGATTAAAACCCGTGGCAATATGGTAACTTCCGATAAAAATGGAAATTTTACCATGCAGGTGCCTATGGGTGAATATGTTTTGGTTGCTTCTTTGAATGGTTATGATAATGATTCAATTGCCATACAAGCAGATCGAAATTTAATTGTTGATGTGATTTTCAAACTTGAAAATCAAAATGCAGCAATGCAGGCAGTTCAAATTACTGCTTCTATGGCAAAGGATAGAAAAACGCCCGTTGCTTATAGCAATATCAACTCAAAAGACATTCAAGAAAGATTAGGTTCTTCAGATTTGCCAATGTTGTTAAATAGTACTCCAGGTGTTTATGCCACTCAACAAGGTGGTGGTGCCGGTGATGCTAGAATTACAATCAGGGGATTTAATCAACGAAATATTGCGGTGATGATTGATGGTATTCCAGTGAATGACATGGAAAATGGATGGGTTTATTGGAGCAATTGGTTTGGACTAGGGCCTGTTACTGCATTAACCCAAGTACAAAGAGGTTTAGGTTCAAGCAGAATTGCAAATCCAGCAGTGGGCGGTACAATGAATATCATTACTAAGGGAATTACAAGTCAACAAAAATTATCAGCAAATGTTGAAATTGGTGATTCAAGGTATACCCAATTTGGATTTGATTTTGCAAGTGGTAAATTGAAAGGCGACTGGGGATTTTTACTCGCTTTTACAAAGCGTTCCAGCAATGGTTATGTAGACTACCTGTTCGACGATATGTATTCATATTTTGCTAAAATTGAGAAACAGTGGGGGAGTAAACACAGTTTATCTTTAACCGTTATGGGTGCACCACAATCTCACGGGCAGAGGTCTTACAAGGCCAGATTGTCGCTATATGACCGTTCCATGGCCATGAAATTGGGTATGGATACTGTTTTAACCAATATGGCTGTGAATCAAGGGATTCGATACAATCAACATTGGGGTGCGCTGAATGAAGCTCAAATTGACAACAACACTGGAGATACCCTTTGGGGACAAAATAAAATTGTGAATGAACGGGTGAATATGTTTCACAAACCCCAAGTTTATTTAAAGTACGATTATAAACCGAATAAAAAAGTACTTAGTAGTACTGTCGCTTATATGTCTACAGGTTCTGGTGGGGGTACTGCGAAGGAAAGAATTAATCAAGTTCCGTTTAACTATGGAACGATGGATTTTCAATCGGTTTGGTTTCAAAATAACGATTATGGATTTGTGTCTGCAATTGATTACAAATATTCACCAACTGAAAGAAAATCGGCAGGTATATTATACAGAAGTGTCAACAATCACACTTGGTATGGTTTATTGAATACCACCCAATATAAATTCCATAAAGATTTTATATTTTCAGGAGGTTTGGATTTGAGAAGTTATGTAGGTCAGCATTATAAAGAAGTATACGATTTAATAGGTGGTGAGTATTTTATTCCTGATGTGAGTGAGTTAAATCCAAATTACGGAAAATTGCATCGTTACAAACAAGGAGATATATTTAATTATCATAACGATGGCTTGGTGAATTGGGCTGGAACTTTTGGAGAATTGGAATACAGCAGGGGAAGAACATCTGCTTTTGTAAATGCGAGTTACTCGAGTAGTTTTTATCAGCGAAAAGACTATTTCAGACTTAATTCAAACGGCAATCCATCTGAAACAGAATGGATCAATAGAAATGGATATACTGTTAAAACAGGATTAAACTATAACGTGAATAAGTCCTTCAACATTTTTACAAATATTGGATATCTGAATAGACCAACGCGTTACAGCAATATTTTTGACAATAAAAACAGGGTCATCCAAGGTGCTGAAAACGAACTTGTTTATGCATTTGAAGGTGGTGCTGCATTGAAATCTAAAAGAGTTTCAATTAATTTGAATGGGTATTATACAAATTGGGTAAATAGACCTGTTGATTTTTTGCCAAGTTTTCCGGATGCCGATGGAAATATGTTGTATTTTAACATCAATGGACTTAGAGCAAGACACATGGGAATTGAATTGCAAAGTGTTTTAAAACCCGGCAATGGAATTACCATTGAATTTGGAATGGCTCTTGGTGATTGGATTTGGAAATCGGGTTCAAATGCCATTGTAAGAGACGATGCTGGTGATTCAGTTGGTATGGTTAAATTTAATGCCGATGGCGTTCATGTTGGAGATGCGGCACAAGTGCAATACACGGGAATGATTCGCTGGGAACCTACCGAATTAAAAGGTTCTTATATTGCTCTTCAATATGTGAGATTTGAAAAACAATTTGCCGATTTTCAACCAACCGCTCTTACAGGTGCTTTTGCCGGAAAAGAATCATTTAAATTGCCAGATTATTGGTATATGAATTTGAACTTAGGTTATAAAATTACTTTGTCGAATCAGCTGAATTTAAATATTTATGGTATGATCAATAACATTACCAACAATATTTATATTAGCGATGCTCAACATCGCTCTCTTGGTGCAAATGATAATCCTGCGCCAATTTTCAATCCAAAGAATTTAGAAGTGTTCTTGTCGCAAGGATTGAGATACACAACCGGAATTCGTTTAACTTTTTAAAAATAGAACAATGAAAAAATATATCATCGCAATTTTAACCCTCGCGGTAAGTTTTGGGTTAAAAGCACAAGGTACATTGCCAATGTATTTTGATTGCAATTCTAACATAAATCCACCTACAGGTTGGACATTAAGTCAGGGTGCTACAGGTAACTTTACTTATTCGACGGCTGCGTTTGTAAAAAGTGCTCCAAATGCCTTGCGTTTTGATTTTACAGGAGAGTATGCTTTGGCCTATTGGTCTGGAAAAGCCGATACCATCACATATTGGATGAGCGGAACAGCTGCTGCTGGTGTTACAACTTGGACAGGTAATGTAACTGTAGATGAAAGTATCGATGGGTCTTCATGGTCAACAGTTAAAGACCATTTAAACGATTTGGGGGTGTCCACCAAAATGTATTCAATTAGAGTAAAACCATCCTCGAGATACGTGC
The DNA here is from genome assembly GCA_903879775.1 of uncultured Bacteroidota bacterium. Lineage (GTDB taxonomy): Bacteria > Bacteroidota > Bacteroidia > NS11-12g > UBA955 > VMCP01. Next base: position 2,402 of record CAIRMY010000078.1, on the reverse strand, counting down.
GTTTTTACTATAAATCAAAAGCTTCAGGATTTAATATGGCCATAGATGATGTGACCATTAAACCTGCTCCTGCTGGCGATGCTCCAGAATTGCAAGTTTCTTATAACGGTCAAAAGTTAATTCACAATTCAACTGTTAAAACGGGTAACGATACCCTCATTCAATTGAAGGTTTTAAACAATAGTAAAGCTGCTGAATTGAATATCAGCGACATTCAGCTTACGGGGAGCCAAAAAACATTCTTTAAATTGTTGAATGTTGCTCAAATGAAAATTGCTGCAGGTGATTCTGCGATTGTTCAAGTAAAGTTAAATGCAACTGCCGAAGGAACATACAATGTGAATGTAGTATTTACATCGAATGATACATTAAACAATCCATTTACCGTTATTTTATCTACAATTAAAGGTCAATTTGCTTCTCAACCAACTTTACAACCAACAGCATTAGATGTAACCGCTAAAGCTTGGAGAATGAACGGTAAATTTACTGTTGCCGTTGGCGCAGAATCGTACTTGGTAGTTTGTTCAAAGGGAAGTTCTTCTGACATGCCTGTTGATGGTGTTCTATATCAACGTGGTCAATACATTGGTAATTCTCGTGTAATTTATGTTGGTACCAACAATACCAATATCGATTTTGATAATATTGTTGCCAATACAAACTATGTGGTTCGAGTGTTTAGTTTCAATGGCTATGGTGCTTATACCAATTATTTAACAACTGCGCCATTGTCACAAAGTATTACAACACCAGGCTTAATTTCAGGTCCTTATTATGGTTCTTTAACATCTGCGGATACCATGTTGGTGGCAAAATTGAAAGCAATTGTGCGTCCTCACCGTCAAATCTATTATTCAAATTTTGCTTCATATATCATTAATAATTTTGAAGCACGCGATACTACTGAAGGGAAACAAATTTTAAGCTGCTTCTATTCTGGGTATCATTATAAGTACACGCCTCCATTTAAATTCGATACCATGTCTCGCGAACATTCTTATCCCTCTAGTTGGATGGGTGAAAGCAGTCAAGATAGTTTTAACTACAGCGATTTGCATATTTTGTTCCCAGTGAATCAAAATAAAGTAAATGCAGTGAGAAGTAACTATCCTTTGAATAACTTAAAATCTGTGACTACAAGCTTCTATGGTGGTAAATTTGGTACAGATAGCGCAGGTGAATTTGCATATGAACCACGTGATTTTGCAAAAGGAACTGCAGCCCGTGCCAATTTCTATGTTTGTGCTACTTATAACAGACCTGGTAAAGCATTCACAATTCCTACCGACAACCAATTCCTTGGTGCGAATCAAGATCAAAACGTTTTAAAACGTTGGAACAAGAAATATCCTCCAACAAATTGGGAAATTGCACGTATGGAATATATTGCACAAAGCAGCGTTCAGAACAATAGAAATCCGTTCATCGACAACCCTGATTGGGCTTGTTTTATTGATTTTAGAGACATGACCTATATCAAAGGTGGAGATTGCGGTGAACCGAAACCATCTTCTGCTGTTAAAACTTCTAAAACATTGAATGTGAATGTTTTTCCTAATCCATCTTCTCAAAACATTCATGTAGATATGTCGGCATTTAACGGCCAACAGGTCAATGTTTCTGTTTTTGATTTCTATGAAAGAACGGTATTCGAAACATCAACTTCAAGTAAATCATTAAATATAGATTCGAAAAATTGGGCAAACGGTAATTATTTATTATTAATCCGTTCTAATAACGGGTTAACTGCTGCTCAAAATATTGTAAAACAATAGAATAAGATTTTTTCTTTTGAGGGATAATGGTTCGCCATTATCCCTTTTTTTATGCAAATCCAATTTCCAATACATTCATCGAATTGTGGGCTCTAATTCTCTTTAATTGATGTTTTAAGGTTACTTTTGAATCTTATTGCATATTTATTTAAAATGATTGACTTCAACTCGGATTTTCTTAAAAATCAAATTTCCCAATGGTTATTGGAAGATGTTGGAAGTGGCGATTATTCGTCTTTGGCTTCTATTGATAACCATGCAACGGCTGAATCTAAGTTGATTCTAAAGGATAACGGTGTGGTGGCTGGTTTAGAATTGGCAAAAGTTATCTTCAATTGCATCGATCCGTCAGTTCAATTAAACGTTTTAGCTTCGGATGGTGTCTATTATGAAAAAGGTACCATCTTGGCAACTGCAACCGGAAATGCTCAAGCCCTATTAAAGGGAGAACGTTTGATGTTAAATCTGATGCAACGTTTGTCGGGTATTGCAACTCAAACGAAAGTGGCGGTAGATATTGTTGAAGGTACCGGTGTAAAGCTTTTAGATACACGTAAAACGACCCCAGGATTGCGACATTTGGAAAAATGGGCCGTAACCATGGGTGGTGGTTTTAATCACCGT
>CAIRMY010000077.1 GCA_903879775.1 uncultured Bacteroidota bacterium | reverse complement strand
CAGACCTCAAAAACACTGTTTTTTTCAGAACTAACCTTACTGGGGCCGACTTTCGAATGGCCACCAATTTGCTCATCGATCCTGAAAACAACAAAGTTCAAAAGGCGAAATTCAACCGTGACAACGTACTTGGTCTTTTGACAAAATATGGTTTGAAAATCGACTAATTGAAATGATTACATTTGGGAATACAAACCATGTATAAACGATTTAATATTCCATTTCTCTTCTTAATGATTTTAGTGAGCGCAAAGCTTACAGGACAAGAAGTAAGCGATAAAAATCTTGCAGTTCGCATGGATGCTACATTCGGTTTTGTGCTTCCAGAATACCAACATTTCAACTACCTTGTAAACAAACCAGTGCATGGATTCGAATTGAGTTTATCGAAAGCCTCGACAGGTAAATCTTATTGGGAACAATTGTATAAATACCCCGAAGTTGGACTCACCCTCTCCTACTCAACACTTGGAAATGACGACGTTTTCGGGCGTGAATTCGGACTTTTTCCTTACGCTCAAATCGCCTTAATCCGTCGGCCTAAGTTTTTGTTGAACAACCAATTTGGACTTGGTATCGGATACGCCACCAAAAAATTTGATTTGGAGAGCAATTATGAAAACATTTCAGTGGGCTCGCATATTAACGTACATTTCAATTTCAAATTAGGAACCAAATGGATGCTGTCCAAACGATTTGCGATTAACAGCGGACTTGCTTTTACGCATTATTCAAATGCAAATATGGCGGAACCCAATCTTGGTGTCAATTTATTTACTGCCTTTGCGGGGATTTCTTATGCCGTGAAACCAGTCGGTGATTTTCGAATGACCAAGCTAGCAGCGCACGAAACAAAAAATGAATTTGCTTTTATCTACGCGGCTGGCGGAAAACATACACGTGCTTTGCAATCAACCGTTTATTTCACTTCTTCAGTTTCTGCAGAATACAAATACCATTGGAAACGAAAATTCCATATTGGTGGAGGAATTGATCTGTCGTATGATTCGGCCACTGAAACAGAAATGAGTGCTCCTGGAAAATCCGATTATCGCTCGATTTATGATTTTAGAACGGGGTTTCATTTTTCCCAAGAACTGGTGTACGATCGATTCAGTTTTATCTTGCAAGAAGGCATCTATGTAGGGTTAGTCGACAGAGTGAACAATAGTTCCATGTATAACCGAGCGATTTTAAGGTGGAAATTCAATGATCATTTTCTGATGCATATTTCGATGCGTTCGCATTTGCATATTTTGGATTATCCTGAATTAGGATTTGGGTATTATTTTTTAAAATGAAAGTATTTCGATAAAATATTATTTTGGAACAGTTACAATTTCATTCTCGTTATACTATCCTACTTTTAGCTACGCTGCTACTTCGTGGTCTTTTCCGCAAAAGCAAAGTAGGCAAAAGAAAACTCGGTGCTGTTTATTCTTCAATTTGCTACACTCTTGAAATTGCGACCGTTTCGGTGATCTCTTTCAGAGCTTCCTTACGGATACCCGCATTTCAATTCGATTCGCTCTTTCTGAATAAAAGGCACCGTTTAAATCCAGTAAAGAAAAAAAATCTAACATTGATATTTAAATCTCCAATTTATTTTGGCCTTAAATATTTGCTAATAGGATTAATGTTTTTGAATAAGAAATGAAAAAGCTGCTGTTTACATCACTTGTTATTTTGGCTTTCATGAATGCATCATGCGAAAAATCGATGCAAATAGTTTCCATTCAGCATGAGCTTTTAGAATTCGATACGGTTACCTTTAACAGTGTATTTGAAGTGACATTGAAGCAAGACACTTTCAATCAACTCAAAATAGAAGGTGCAGACAAGATTGTTAAGGACATCACATTTGAGATTTCCAACGGCCATTTGACTTTAAAAAACAACTTCAAAGGAAATTGGGTGTATCCAAAAAACAACAAAATCAAAATCTTGCTTACAACCAATGGATTGAGTAGAATCAATGCCAATGAAACGTGCAATATACAATCCATCAACACGCTCACCGGAAATGAGATCGGACTTGTGATGACAAGTAAACTCAATGATGCAACATTAAAAGTCGATTGTAATTCCTTCTATTACTGGAACAATTTCCCTTGTGGCGGAAAAATCACCCTTTCAGGTAATACCAATGAACTAAAATTGTGGAATGTTGCCTTGATGCAGGTCGATGCAGCCGATCTTTTATGCAATGTTGCGCGGATTGAAAATGCTTCAAAAGGTGGATGCAGCATCAATTGCGTTCAAAAACTGGTATACTCCATAACAGGCGAAGGAAATATTTATGCTTTTGGGAATCCAACAGAAATCGTCCCCATGGAAATCACATCAAGCGGACAACTTATTCTGCAATAAAAACACTTAAACCATGCAAAGCAAAGCCGCAAACGTAGATCAATACATCAATGAACTGCCTCTAGAGAAGAAAGAAACCATGACGCGTTTGAGGGAAACTATTCTGTCACATATTTCGAAGGACACCGAAGAGACGATGCAATACGGCATGATCACCTATGTGATACCCTATTCAGTTTATCCTGCCGGTTACCATTGTGCGCCAAAGCAACCCCTCCCCTTTATTTCGTTGGCCGCACAAAAGAATTTCTTTGCATTTTACCATATGGGCATGTATGCCAAACCTGAATTATTGAATTGGTATATCGAAACCTACGAGCAAAAAATGCAGCGCAAACCCGATGTTGGTAAAAGTTGTATTCGATTTAAAAAAGCGGAACATATTTCGTTTGAGCTTTTGGCAGAATTGGTAAGCCGAATGTCTTCCACTGAATGGATTGAGTTATACGAAAAGAATTTTAAGCGATGAGTTAAAAACCCAATTCGCTATGAATTTTGATATATTTAACCTATCAATTTAACCTTACATCAATGGCGCATATTTGACATATGGTTGAGTGCTAAGAGAAGATTTGTGAGGGGTATAAGTAAGTTATAAGTAAATTAATTCAAGTCATGGAAAATCAAGATTACACATATGAATTTTTAAAATCTT
>CAIRMY010000076.1 GCA_903879775.1 uncultured Bacteroidota bacterium | reverse complement strand
GACATTTTGTAATCATTTCATTGTGCTCAAAATAATCTCTAAATTTCTGAGCTTCTTCATTGTCTTTCTTGCCTCTCGCGGGCTTGCTCGAAATAACGGCTTCTTTTTCGAACAATTGACGCATCTTACTTCTCAATGGCGCATCTTCATTGATCCATTCTGCAATGATATCGCGGGCACCTTGCAAAGCATCGTCTTTGGTTTTCACATTTTCATTTAAATATTGAGGGATATTATTCAATGCCCTCATATCTTTTTGTTCAAATATAATTTGGGCTAGCGGTTCCAATCCTTTTTCTTTGGCAACATCTGCTTTGGTTTTACGTCGGGTTTTATATGGCAAGTATAAATCCTCGAGGGTATTGATATCGAGCGTTTCTTTGATTGCCTTTTCAAGTTCAGGATTAAGTTTCCCTTGCTCTTTAATCTGCTCTAAAATATATTCTCTGCGTTTGTTTAACGCTTCAATTCTATCAAATTCTTCTTTAATTTTAGATATTTCAACCTCATCTAAATTACCCGTTTTTTCTTTACGGTAACGGGCAATAAATGGGATTGTTCCACCCTCTTCCATCAATTTTAAAACAGCCGATACCTGCCAAGGCTTCACACCAATTTGCTCAGCAATAAATTTATCCATGAAAAGCGAAAATAATACTTTAGAATTTGGGTTTATTCACAAGTTCTCATCGATTCCAAGCGCCATTATAACTATTGAGACCAAAGCACCACCAATCAGTGTTTACGAATGTTAATTTCCCTAAGAATAAACATTCAGATAATACCAAATCATTCGAAATCATTCAACATGAAAAATGGTCACGCAGGAAACTATATCACAGTAAATTAGTAAATCTAAATTATTATTTATCGATGTTTCCTGAAATTCATTTCAAATTCTAAAACGGATTTCTAGAAATTCCAAACAAGCAAAAATTAAGGCTTGTTACAAACAACTAAATGAGTTCTATTGTAAATTGCAGCATGAAAAATCGTCAACTGTTATTGACTGCAATCATATTGATTCTTCAACTCAATATAGGTTGTGGAGCTTTCCGAAAGTATCCGAGAGATGTTGCAATGACAGTAGATAGCGATGAATACGATGCGGAAATAGGGCCTCCAATTTCTGATGTTTCAATTATAACAGATGAATCAAGCGTTTCTGACTTACCAAGAGTGGGAAATGACAGAGATGAACATGGCTGTATACAATCAGCAGGCTATACTTGGTCAAATTTAAAATACAGGTGTATACGTTTATTTGAAGAAGGTATCAAATTAATTCCTGCTGGTCCAAACGCACAACAAGATGATATCACAGGACTCATCTTAAATAGCTATCTCATTTTCAGCAATGATCAGATGCACGCAGAGTTATATCAACCAAATCAAAGTCAACCCGTTTTATTTCACAAAACCAGCTCAGATTCCGACGAAAGCATCTGGATATCTGAAACTTACGAAATCAAATTTCAAAACAACCGATACACTGTTTACCAATTTTCATTGCCCATTCTTACACAACAAGAATAAATCCTGATTCCTAAACACCCATACAACCAATAGGAATTCTGATTCATTTTCACTATATTTGTTTAAACGAATGAATCGAAAAGAATTCATATCACAAACAGCAATTGTTGCGGCTCTATGGAAATTCCAAAACATTGAAACCATGCAATCCTTATTCAATTTACCCGACAATGGTCAAATCATGCCCGCTTTATTTGTTGGGCACGGCTCACCAATGAACGCCATTGAATCCAATGAATTCACACAAAAATGGAAGCAATTAGGCAAAACCTTGCCAAAGCCAAATTTAATTCTTTGCGTGAGTGCCCATTGGGAAACGTATGGCACACAAATAACAGCGATGGACAAACCCAAAACCATTCACGATTTTGGGGGATTTCCACAAGCATTGTTCGATGTTGAATACCCTGCACCAGGCTCTCCCGATGTAGCTCAATCGATTCACACAGAAAATTCAAGCATTGCCTTAGATCAACGTTGGGGATTAGATCACGGATGTTGGAGCATTTTACGCTGCATGTATCCAGAAGCAAACATTCCCGTTTTACAATTGTCAATCGACGTAAATAAATCGCCCCGTGAGCATTTCGAATTTGCAAAGGCCCTAATGTCCCTCAGAAAAAAAGGCATTCTCATCCTTGGCAGCGGCAACATGGTGCACAATCTTGGCAGGGTTGCTTGGGATAAAATGAATGAACCAGAATACGGCTACGATTGGGCGCTACAAGCACGATCTGAAATGAAAGCGGCCATTACAGGACACAACCTCGATATCCTTGCAAACTACCAAAAACAAGGCGCTGCATGGAATTTATCGATTCCTACGCCTGAACATTACTTGCCTTTACTCTACACGTTGGGGGTTAAAAATGAATCCGACAAAATCAATTGGTTTAACGACAAAGCCATTATGGGATCACTTACAATGACCTCATTTGTTTTGGAGTCGTAAATATTGGTTATGATAAAATCGGTAGCCTAAATTCAACTTCATAGAATTTGCATTATACCAATCTACAAATTCATCCCACTGCGCTTTATTTTGTTCTAACCACAATTCAAACTTTTCTTTGTTTGATTGTAAAATAACAAAGGTATTGTACACATCCCACAATCCCGCATCCATGACTTTTTTCTGAAAATTAAAAAGCACATTGGGAAATAACTTATCGTAATTTTTCTTGAAATAATATTTCACAAATTTTGTGCGCAAGCGCATGATTGATTTTTCATTGATCTTTGTTTCGCCTTGCGCAGCAGTCATCGTAAACAATTCATAAACCAAAGGAAACGACAATCGCTTGAGGGATGAATCCGCGGAATAATTTCGAAACATTTCATCCAAAGCTTTACTCTTATCAAACAAATCAACAGAAACTAAGGAGTCATTGATAATTCCAACATGTTTTACATAAATCTCATTTAACATTTCACTCACTTCAACAGTTCTTGAAGAACCTGGTTCTAAATTCATGAAAATTTCACCATAAATAAGCGCCCAACCTGAATTTATTGAATTTTTAAATATCTTGGTTGCCCAATAATAATTTGAAGGATATGATGGATTTAATTCAATTCCCTTTATGAAAGATTCTATTGATTTTTGTAACTCATTGGAGCGCAAATATGAAATGCCAATTTCATTATACAACTTACCTGAATACGGAAATTTCTCCAACCCTTTTCCGTAAATTTCCAGCGCTTTATTTTGTTTTTTAAGATTGTCGTAGCTATTTCCCCAAAGCACATAAACATTGTCTACAATTCCCTTGTAATTGGTTAGCTTGGAAATCACTTTGATTGCTTTTTTATATTTCTTTTGAACATAATAATTATAAGCAATTTCATAGGGATAGTTATAATTCTCAGGATCTAAGGCTTGAGCTTGCTCCAACAACTCTAAACTTTTATCATATTCACCCTTGTCTGTTAATTCTATGGCTTTCCGACCCTTTTCAAGGGCAATTTCTTGTATGGTTTGTCCTATTAGAGGACGAATAAAAAATACAGTTAGAATTAAAATACAAATTTGAAAAAATCTCTTCATCATACTCATTAATTCTTTCAAAT
>CAIRMY010000075.1 GCA_903879775.1 uncultured Bacteroidota bacterium | reverse complement strand
CGGATTCTGACGGTAAAATGAATTATGTAGATGTTGATTCTGATAATGATGGTATTTTAGATATCGTTGAAAATGATAGCAACAAAACATACCAAGATTTTGATGGAGATGGAAGACCAAATTGTTTGGATTTAGATTCAGATAATGATGGTATTAACGACGTTATTGAAGCTGATGTAACAGACGTAAATGGTGATGGAGTGAAAGATAATTTAACTGTATTTATTTCAAATCCAAATAACCAAGATTTAACTGGAAATCCAGATTACTTAGATTTAGATGCTGACGATGACGGATTGTTTGATGCTTATGAAAGTAAACAAAATTATACCGATTCAAATAAAGATGGTATCATTGATGGCGTTGATATAGATGGCGACGGTATTCTTGAATTCGCTGATGGATCTGGTCTTTATAAAGATGCGTTTGATGTTGCTCCAGTAGATTCTGATGGTGATTTAATTGGTGATTGGAGAGACAAAGATTCTGATGGTGATAAAATACCTGATGCAGTTGAATTATCTGCCGACAAAGATTCTGATGGAATGCCAAATTACTTAGATAGAGATTCTGATAATGATTCAATTCCAGATGCAATTGAAGCTGGTATTGATCCAAATAATCCATTGAATTCTGATTCTGATGCTGATCCTAACTATTTAGATACTGATTCAGATGGCGATAAGATTTCCGATAATCTTGAAGCTGGTGCAAATCCTAAATCTCCAGTAGATACAGACACAGATACAAAACCTGACTATATCGATACAGATTCTGATGGTGATACAATTACCGATGCAATTGAAGCTGGTTCTGACGCAACAAATCCTACAGATACAGATAATGATGGAATCTATGATTTTAGAGAAACAGATAGCGATAAGGATGGTATCTTAGACATTGTAGAAGTAGGTTCAGATGTAACAAATCCAGTTGATACAGACGGAGATTTATTGCCTGATTATAGAGATTTAGATTCAGACGGTGATGGAATTTCTGATAAAATTGAAACAAATAATGATTTTGATGCAGATGGGAAGGCCAATTATATTGATACTGATGCCGATAATGATGAATTGTTAGACAATACAGAAGGAACTGCAGATGATGATGGAGATGGTAAGCCTAATTATTTAGATTCAGATGTAACAATCCCTGAAGGATTTTCACCTAACAATGATGGAGACAATGATTTACTTGTGATTAAAGGATTAAAAGTATTCACAAAAGCTGAAATTACAGTATTCAACAGAAATGGACAGGTGGTTTATGAGTCAGGTCAAGGGTATAAAAACAATTGGGATGGTACCAACAAGGGCGTGAATCCTAGTTTAGGTGGAACAACTTTACCTGAAGGAATTTATTTCTATGTATTCAAATATAACGGACAAAATAACCAACCAATTTCTGGAAATTTATACATCAAACCATAATTTTTAATGATAAAATAAAGATGAAAACATTTATAAAATATAGTTTCATAATTGCTTTTAGTTTTGCAACTTTTGCAAATAACTTAAAGGCACAGCAGGAACAAATGTATTCGCATTACGATTTTAATTCGTTGGCGATAAATCCTGCATATGCAGGATCAAAAAGGACACTCGTTGCAAATTCATTATATCGCAAACAATGGGTAAATTTTCCTGGAGCGCCTACTTATTATAATTTGGGTGTACACGCTCCTGTAGTTGGTGATTTTGCAGCCGGTTTGAATATTCAAACGGGTGAAATCGGAAAGTTTGTAAAAGCAAGCGCAATTTCTGAAACTCAAATTGCTGCAAGTATTGCTTATAACAAGAAAATTTCAAAAGATTTCCGTTTGGCGGTAGGTTTGAGATTGGGAATGTACAATTATAATTTTTCTTTATCTAAACTGCAACTTGGTACACCTACCGATGTTGTGTTTAATAACAATGATTATAATTTTAATGCTCCTATGGCTGGTTTTGGTGCTTACTTATATTCAGAAAAGTATTTTGTTGGAATTTCTGCTCCAAGAATGGTTTTTGTGCCAGATGCCCAGAAGAACAATACAAGCATTGAATATGCTGCAATAACTCAATATTACTTAACTGCCGGTATGGTTGTTGACGTATCTGACGATATTAAATTAAAACCTACGACTCAAATTAAAGTGGCGAATGCCGGAATGCCAATTCAGGCTGACTTTAATTTACATGCCATTTATAAAGACAATTATTCAATCGGTGCTTTTTATAGAACTGAAGGTGATATTGGCGTAATGGCTATGGCTCAAGTAAGCCCGTCTTTTTCTTTAGTTTACTCTTACGATAGTAAATTGAGTCCTTTGAATACTTATATCAAAGGCTCACACGAATTTGGTATACAATATATGTTGCCATATGTTTCAAATAATAGAATTAGAGTACCTAGATATTTCTAAATTAATAATGAGAAATTACATGAAATTTGCAAATCATAGCCTTAAAGGCATAGTGTTGATTACGAGCATTTTATTTGCGAGTAATCTGATGGCACAATCTAAAGAAGTTAATAAAATTAATCAACAGCGTTATTATCAAATCATTAAAGAAAATGGTAATAAAACAGTTGCTCATAAAAAAGATTATATTAACCAAAGAGCTTTGGCTTATTCTTTTGCTCAATCTGAGTTAAATGATAAAGCTTTTGATGCCTATTCTGAGCTATTGGATAAATATTCTTCCCAAGCTGATGCTTTTGATAAGTTAAACTTTGCCCTTGTTGCCCGAAAATTGGAATTGTATGGGCTTTCCGATAGTATGATTTTAACTTTAAAATCAAATTCTGAGTATGCTGGTAAGCCTTTGTTCGAAGAGTTGAATGATCAATTTTATGCTGAAAACAAAGATAAGCGTGCCGATTATTGGCAGGAATATGACTTTAACTCCAACTATAGTTTAAAACAATTTCCAGCAGCTTCTTCAGCGGCAGAGTATGGAATAATCATTGACGATAAAGAAAATTGTTATTATACATCTCATGAGGAAAAAGGTCTGAGAAAGGTTCTTTCTGCTTGGTTTGAACAGCCATATTATTCTATTTTTAAGGCAAAGTATAATGATAGTACTTACAATAATTCTGTAGAGCTTTCGAATACTAAAAGATCTCTACACCAACATATAAGTTTTTATGATGCTAAAACGGGTTTCATGTATGTAACCAGAAATGCTGAAAAATCGAATAAAAACAAGGAAAAAGTACTGCAAATTTTTGCAATGAAGCAGAATATTTTCACAAAAAAATGGAAAGAAGTACCTTTTCAATTGAATAATTCTGAATTTTCAGTGGCCGATCTTGTGATTTCTCCAGATGGTACAAAAGTAATTTTTGTTTCTGATATGAATGGTGGATTTGGTAAATCTGATTTATATGAAGCTCCTATCATTTCAAACGATGATAATGGATTGAAAATTGGTGAGGCTGTGAATATGGGGCCTAAAGTAAATACCGTTTTAAGAGATAATTTTCCAAGATTTTCTGATTCGGGTGATTTGTATTTTTCTTCTGAGGGACATTTAGGCTTCGGAGGGTTAGATGTATTTACCTTAGATAAAAACTCTGGCATGGTGATTAACCTTGGTAAGCCTGTAAATTCTAATTTGGACGATTTTGCTGCATTATTTCATGATAAGTGGGGTACTTTGTCATCTAACAGAACAAACAATGGCTCTGCTGCTCCTAAATACAATGATAACCTATATTTCTTTAGATGGACAGAGGATAAAGATTCTACCGAACCTACTGTAAATGAAGTTTTGGTTTCAGTTTATGATAAAGATTCAAAATTGCCAATTCCACAAGCCAGCATTGCTTTAGATAATTTAGATGATCAAGATAAAGCCATTCAAGCAACAACAGATACTGAAGGTAAATTCTTATTTGCTGGAATTTCTAAAAACGCTAAAGTTCAGTTAGCTTCTCATCCTTGTGGATATAGATATGCTTCTTCTTCTAAATTTTCAGTGAATGAAAAAGGACAAAAAACCTTAGATTTATTCATTGAAAAATATAAAGTTGGTGATGAATTAGGGGAACTGTTTGATGTAAAACCAATTTATTATGAATCAAATAAGTTTACATTGTCTCAGTCAAGTAAAAAAGAATTAGATAGAGTTGCAATCGTTTTACAAGATAACAAAGGCTTATCAGTTGAACTTGGTTCTCACACAGATTCAAAAGGTAGTGACGAAACGAACTTGGTATTGTCTAAAAATAGAGCACAAGCGGTTTATGACTATTTAGTCATGAGAGGCGTTTCTAAAGCTCGATTAACATTCCAAGGATATGGAGAGAAAAAACTTAAAAACCGTTGCAAGAATGGTGTGAATTGCTCTGAAACCGAGCACCAAAAAAATAGAAGAACTGAATATCGTGTGAGTTCTATTATTCCTTGTGGTGAAATTAAAGTTGAAGAAAATCCAGTATTAACTTCTGATAGTGCCGATCAAATTGCCGATAATTCTAAAACAAAGCCTAATAATAAAGACAATACTGCGAAAAATGAATCTTCATCAAATACTGAAAACGATGTTGATAATAACCTAAATGCTGGTCCAATTACATGTGGTGATGCAGATGGAGATAAAATACCTGACTATCTAGATCAAGATTCAGATAATGACGGTATTCCTGATGCTGCTGAAGGTCATGGCGACGCCGATAAAGACGGCTTGCCTAATTGTGTAGATAAAGATTCTGACAATGATGGAATTGCCGATGCGGTTGAAAAATCTGTTGATTTTGACAAAGATGGTAAAACAAACATGGTAGATAAAGATTCGGATAACGATGGTATCAACGATGAAGATGAAGGGGTGAAAGATTTTGATAAAGATGGTAATCCAAATTATTTAGATTTTGATTCAGACGACGATGGAATTTCAGATAAGATTGAGAAAAATGGTGATTTAGATAAAGATGGCAATCCTAATTACTTAGATCAAGATTCTGACAATGATGGAATCTCAGATAAACAAGAAGGTAACAAAGACACTGATAAAGATGCTAAACCAAATTTCTTGGATAAAGATTCTGATAATGATGATATTCCAGATAGCGTTGAAGGTATAAAAGATACCGACAATGATGGTAAACCTGATTATTTAGATACTGATAGCGATGAAGATGGAATATCAGATAAAGTTGAAGCCCCTGTATGTTTAAGTAACGAAGGAAAATCAACTCAATTTGTAAATCCTGCAAGTAAGCCTTCTGTTAAAAAGAAAGAACCTGTTTATGTTGAAGATGCAATTGAAACTCCTGAAGTTGTGAATGAGCCAAGCAATTCAGGTGCAATCGAGTACCGTGTGCAGTTCTCAATGTCGAAAAACAAAATAAGCGCTAAGACATTTGCGGATAAAGGTTTATCAAATGTATTTGAATACCGTGATGGTGGTTATTACAAATACACCACTTCAAATGGTTATTCTACTGAAGAACAAGCACAAGTGCAAAAAGATAAAATCAGATCTCTTGGCTATCCTGATGCATTTGTGGTTACATTCCAAAACGGTCGAAGAGTAAAATAATCAAATTTAATATATTTGTAAAGGGGGCTTAAAGCCCCCTTTTTTAATCATGGTAAAGCAATTTAATTTGAATAAATCTCAATTTTGGCTGTTGCCATTGTGTTATTTATTGGTAGTTCTTTTTGCAACAAATCGCAATTATTTTTTGCCATTCTCGCAGGTTTCTGGTATATCGTGCGATGTAACCCAGTATAATAACTATATCATTTTTAAAAATTCGGTTTTTCACCTATTCCAGAATTCTGATTTATACAAATCATATCCCAATGAACATTATGATCTGTTTAAATATACCCCCACATTTTCTCTGATTTTTGCATTTTTTGCCTACTTGCCTAATTATTTAGGACTTCTTTTGTGGAATACATTGAATGCTTTTCTTCCATTAATTGGATTCAATAGGATTTTTGGCTTGTCGAAATACAAAGCCTTATTTGCAATTGTTTTTATTCCTGAGGTGTTAACTTCTGTATTAAACAGTCAAAGCAATGGAATCATTCTTGGGTTATTATTGCTTGCTTTCTCTGCTATCCAAAAGGAGAAAACTTATTGGGCTTCGTTCTATATTTTATTGACTGTTTTTATTAAGCTTTTTGGGGGACTTTTCTTTGTCCTATTTTTGCTTTTCCCAAAGCAATTGAAGAAATCGATCTTGTTTTCAATTCCTGTTTTTCTATTGCTTTTCCTTTTGCCGAGTGTTTGGATTGGCACCCAATCTTTATTTGAGCAATATGCTTCCTTTTTGAATTTATTGAAGAATGATAGCCAGCAATTTGTGAAATATTCAATGATGGGTTGGCTTAATTCTTGGTTTCAATTTTATCCTTCAAAAAATACAATCATTGCTGTAGGACTTATGCTACAATTATTGCCTCTGATATTGGTAAAATCTTGGAATAATCAATCAAAGATAATTTATGCCATGTCGATCTTAATTTGGATGGTCATTTTTAACCACATGGCTGAGTCGGCAACCTTTATCATTGCTGTTGGTGCAATTCTCGTTGCGCTTTCAACGTTTGATAAAATTCCCAATTTCTTGTGGATTTTACTCATTTTTATGTTTTTAACCACTGAATTGGGTCCCTCCGATATTTACCCTAGGGAATTACGCATTTGGATTGTTGATACAGCCCAATTAAAGGTGTTTCCTTGTATTTTATTTTGGTCTGCCATGTTGTACATGGTTTTTAGGAAAAAAGACCTTAAAGCGCTTTAATTCGTATTTAGAACTTATTCTAAAAAATTGGGCCCTAAGTAATTAGGGCCCAAAATGATTATTTTCTTCTGTCGTTGCGACCTCTGTCGCCACCGCGGTCTCTGTCATTTCTTTCAGGACGCTCCCTTGGTTCTCTTTCAACATATCCTTCTGGCTTTTCCAATAAAGCTTTTCTGCTCAATCTGTATTTTCCAGTTTTTCTGTCTACTTCAACCAATTTTACATCAATAATTTGTCCTTCAGTGAAAATGCCTTCCATTGTAGGAATTTTCTCCCATGCAATTTCACTAATGTGCAACAAACCATCTTTGTTTGGCATAAATTCAACAAATGCACCGAAATCAGTGATTGTTTTTACTTTACCAGTATAAGTGCCTCCGATTTCAGGAATTGCAACGATGCCTTTTACAGCTTCTAATGCCATGTTCATTCCTTCACCATTGCTGCTTAAAATTTCAACAAAACCTTTACCATCTCTTTCTTCGATAGAAATTGTGGTTCCAGTTCTTGCTTGTAATTCTTGGATGATTTTACCACCAGGTCCGATAACTGCACCAATGAATTCTTTATCGATAATCACAATTTCAACTCTTGGAGTATGTGGTTTCAATTCTGTAGCTGCTGCTTGAATCGTTTTCTCCATTTCTCCTAGAATGTGAATACGGCCGTCTTTCGCTTGTTTCAAGGCTTGTGAAACCATGTCCCACTTCAAACCATTGATTTTGATATCCATTTGGCAAGCAGTGATACCATCTTTAGTACCAATAACTTTAAAATCCATATCACCCAAATGATCTTCATCACCTAAAATATCTGTCAATACTTGGTATTTTCCAGTCTCGTCGGTAATTAATCCCATTGCAATACCACTCACTGGTTTATTTAATTTAATACCAGCATCCATCAAAGCCATAGAACCCGCACAAACTGTTGCCATACTCGAAGAACCATTCGATTCTAAAATATCGCTCACAATACGAATTACGTATGGAACATCTGAAGGAATCATCGCTTTCAAACCACGCAACGCTAAGTTACCATGGCCAATTTCACGACGTCCAGGACCTCTATTTGGTCTTACTTCTCCAGTTGAAAAACCAGGGAAGTTATAATGTAACATTAAACGGCTATTGCCATGGAAATAAGGAGCATCTAAAAGTTGTTCATCTAATTTACCACCTAAAGTGATTGAAGTTAATGATTGTGTTTCACCTCTTGTAAATACTGCAGAACCGTGTGCAGCCGGCAAATAGTCTACTTCTGTATAAATAGGACGAACTTGAACTGTTGAACGACCATCTAAACGACGTCCAGATTCAAGAATCATAGCTCTCATTTGGTTGTATTCTGCTTCGTGGAAGTATTTTTTAGCCAAACGAACCATTCTTGATTCTTCTTCATGCCCTGCAAATTGTTTTACATATTCAGAAATGATTGCTTTAAACAATTCACTTCTTTCATTTTTTGGTTTGCCACTTTCAGCCACTTCGCGAATACCTGCAGATGTTTCAGCAATAACCTTTTCTCTTAAAGCTTCGTCATTGTCTTCGTGATTGAATTCTCTAACTGGTTTACGACCTCCCATTTGTTCCAAGAAAGCCATTTGTTCTGCACATTGCTTTTTAATGGCATCATGTCCAAACTTCAAAGCTTCTAAAAACTCGTCTTCAGATAATTCTTTCATTTCACCTTCAACCATATTAAGGTCGTCGGCGGTTCCACCAACCAATAAGTCTAAATCAGATTTCGCCAATTCGCTTTTTGTAGGGTTAATGACCCATTTGCCATCAATTCTTCCTACACGCACTTCTGAAATAGGGCCTAAGAAAGGAATGTCAGATAGCATGAGTGCCATTGAAGCGGCCAAGCCTACATATGTATCAGGAATAATATCTTCGTCTGAAGAAATTAACTGAAGCATCACTTGGGTATCGGCATGATATGTTTCTGGGAATAAAGGACGCAAGCAACGATCTACCAAACGTGAAATTAGAATTTCATAGTCCGATAAACGCGCTTCACGACGCAAAAAACTACCTGGGATTCTTCCTACAGCAGCAAATTTTTCTTGATAATCAACGCTTAAAGGCATGAAATCTATACCTTCTTTTGCATCATAACTACTTACAACGGTTGCAAGTAACATGGTTTTGCCAACTTTAACAACACAACTACCGTGTGCTTGGCGGGCTAATTTGCCTGTTTCAATTTCAATGATACGGCCATCTCCGGTATCAAAAGTTCTTTTTTGTATGTTCATCTAATTTAAAATTTTAAATAAAAAGCCCCGATTCGCTTCTGCGAACGGGGCTTTTCTATCATAATAAGAATTTAGGATTACTTACGTAAACCTAATTCTTTAATAAGTGCACGATATTTAAAAATATCTTTCTTCGCCAAATAGTTTAACAAACTACGACGTTTTCCTACGAGTTTAATCAATGACAATTCAGCGCTCTTATCTTTCTTCGCAGTCTTTAAATGACCACTGATGAAATTGATTCTTTCCGTAAACATTGCAATTTGCGCTTCTGTACTACCTGTGTTGGTCGAATTTCCACCAAACTGAGTAAATATTTCTTTTTTTCTTTCTGTTGTTAAATGCATAATTCTAACAAATTGGGCTGCAAATATAATGATTATTTGCAGATTGTGGAAATGTTTGTGAAAAATAATTGAAGTTTTTTAAGTCCGACTATCTCTCAAAAAAAAACAAAGCCGAAACTTTCGCCTCGGCTATGTTAAGTTATGAAAACTTAAATCTACCCCAACGAAGAAACAAGTAAGTACTTTTTTTGTTTTTAATTTATCCTACATTTCTTCATTTACCCCCTATAAATCATCTAACTTTGTAGAATCATTTACAGTGAAAGAACTTTTATCCCTCAATAAATATTTAATTAAATACAAGTATCTCGTGCTTTCTGGAGTTGCATGTGTTGTTCTTTCAAATTTCTTTGCCATTTATGTACCAGTTTTTGTGCGTCAAGGTCTTGATGATGCCTATTTTACCACTCAACTCTTTGGAAATAACCAATCAAATCTCCTCTTTAATGTAATACTATTCAATGCAATAGGATTCGGTGTCGCTATATTTATTGCATCCCTGCTCAAAGGATTTTTTATGTTTATCATGCGACAAACCCTCATTGTGGCTTCTCGTAGAATTGAATACGATCAAAAAAATGAACTCTTCCAAAAATATGAAAGGCTAGGTGAAGACTTCTTTAGAAAAAATTATACCGGTGATCTTATGTCTCGAATTACTGAAGATATTTCGAATGTAAGAATGTATATAGGACCTTCAATTATGTACTTTGCAAACGTCCTTTTTTCTTTTATTATGATCATTACTCAAATGCTCATGGTGAATAAAAACTTAACGTTTTGGGTCATCGTTCCTTTGCCAATACTCTCATTTTCAATTTATTATGTAAGTACAAAAATCAATCAAGGAAATAAGAAAATTCAAGAACAGCTTTCTACAATTACCACCCGTGCTCAAGAAACATTTGCTGGAATTCGTATTTTAAAATCTTATGGTGCCGAAAGCTATTTCTCTAAAGATTTTAATGGAGAAGGCCTCGAATTTCAAAAACGCAATCTTAAACTAGCGTTTGTAAATTCCCTTTTCTTTCCTATGATGATGCTTTTGGTTGGTTTATCCACCATCATTATTCTTTATGTTGGGGGACGCGAGGTCGAAAATGGTCAATTTACCCCAGGGAATTTAGCAGAATTTGTGATTTATCTCAATATGCTTGTTTGGCCAGTTGCTAGCTTAGGTTGGACAACAGCTCTGGTGCAAAAAGCATCTGCCAGCCAAAAGAGAATAAATGATTTTCTGAATACCCCAGAAGCTGAAATAAATGAACAAGAAATAGAGATTGATTTTAAAAATCAAATCTCTGTAAATGACATAACCCATCAATATGCAGATAAAAATTTTCCTGCGCTTTTAAACGTTTCGTTTACAATTCAACAGGGTGATTTTATTGGAATTACAGGGAAAACCGGTTGTGGTAAAAGTACCTTATTGCAAATCCTCGCCAAACAAATTACCCTACAACAGGGTGATGTGTTCATCGATCAATTGTCCCTCAAAAAGATAAACCTCAATAGCTATCGAAAGCTAATTGCATATGTGCCTCAAGATGTTTTTCTGTTTAGCGATACAATTGAAGCCAACATTGCTTTTGGTGTTGAAAAATACACCCAAGAACAATTGAATGAAGTGACCAGAATTACCTGTTTAGATAAAGATATTGCACTTTTTGAACATGGCACAAATACCATTCTCGGTGAACGTGGTGTTTCGCTTTCGGGTGGACAAAAACAAAGAGTTTCGTTGGCCAGAGCATTGATGAAGTCGTCAGAAATTTTGCTGCTCGACGATTGTTTGAGCGCCGTTGATGCCGAAACTGAACATCAAATCGTTGAAAATTTGAAACAAGTTTTTGTCAATAAAACAGTCATGATGGTAAGTCATAGGGTGGCTCCATTGCAGAATACTAAAAATATTTTGGTTTTTGAAAAAGGTGAAATTGTTGAGTCGGGTACACATGAATCACTATTAAATCAAAACGGATATTATCAGTGGTTGTTTGAAAATCAAACATCTTAATCCTTTTGTTTAATGGGATTGTTCAAAAACTTTAAATTTCTGGATATTTCGAAAGTGTCAAGTTAACAACACATCAATTTTCTTTAGTGTAAAATTAATTTTTTAAAAACCGATCGTTGTGCTTGTTTACCTCAAAAATTTTCGCGTATTTGCTCTGATAATTTTTTTTAACCTAATTTAAAAATGCCTATGCAGGAAGACAACTACAGAGACCAATCACAGGAAGAGATTTTTTCTAAACGCATTAGGGCCGGCAAAAGAACCTATTTTTTTGACGTGAAAGCTACCAGAAATAGTGATTATTATATCACAATTACTGAAAGTAAACGCAGTCGCTATGATGATGGTTCATTCGTGAAAACTAAAATCCACCTTTACAAAGAAGATTTTAACAAATTTGCTGATGCTTTAAATGAAACCATTGGACATGTTAAATCTAACCTACTGCCGGAGTATAACTTCGATGAGTATCAAAGAGATGACAGCCAAACGGAAGATTAAGTTTTTCTAAATGTGAGGAAAAAGGCGGTTTTAACCGCCTTTTTTTATTGATTATATTTATCAATTTTGCTATTTTTATCTTCAAATATTTTTTGAGTTGATTTAATAAATTCCTTGCTCTTTAAAAAATCTTCTACAACCGTAATTTCTTCTTTTCGTGATAATTCTCCCTGAATAAAAAGGATAGATTTAGTTGCATTCAAATTTACAAAGCTTCTTAATCTCGAACTGTAAATATTGCTTTTGATTAATTGGTTTTCCATGTGATTGTAAATATTTTCGGATGCAAACTTTTGAAATTTTTCCGGTTCATTGTAGTATAAATAACTGAATGCACCGTAATAAGGTTGAATGATAATAGATTGTGGCTTGTATTTTTTAATGGAAGTTTTGCTTGCCTCGAAAAATATATTTTGAGTTGGTTTTGGTTTTAATGAAACCAACATCACCAAAATATAAAGTATTGGTATGTAAGCAAATATTCTTTTATTAAAGATGTCTTTCAATCCACATAAAATAACCGATACGCCAATAAAAAATGCAGGAAAAACGAAACTTACATATCTTGCAGTGAACATTGGGATCGACAATTTGTGCGGTAGTGAAATCAAATACATCGCTGCAAATGGTATCCAAAACCATAGGAAGATATATTGATGTAAAAAATTCTTTTTTCTAACGGACACAATTGTGAATCCAATAAAGGCAATTAGAAAAAGTACTGCTGCAATGGGAGAGTTGCAAAATTGCCAAATGATAAAGTAAAATGAATTTGCCGATGCCGGCTCAACCCAAGTTCCACTTTGTTCCGTATCCGAAAATCTTTGCAAGAGAATTGATATATACGGAGAAAATAAAACTGCGGAAAAAATTGCACCAACCATAAAGATTTTCAGGTTGGTTCTGCGAAAATGCAAAATCAAAAAAATGAACTGAACAATTGATATCCAAAATGTAAAGAAATGGGTGTAATAGCCTACCGCTGATGCAACAACCCAATAAATTAACCAAATTGTTTTATTGTTTTTTAGAATGAGGTTTATGAATGAATATGAGTTGAAAATGACCAAAAGTGTCATGAAAGAATAAGCCCGAGTTTCAATTTGCAAATCAGTATAAAAAGAAGAAAGAGTAAATAATAAACTCGACAATAATGCAATATTTTTATCATTGCCGGATATTAATTTAGCCAATTGGAAAATAAAAAAAGTACTTAAAACAGAGAAAATGATTGAAGGCAATCTAACTGAGAATTTGCCGATTCCAAAAAGTTTGATCCAAAAATGCAGCATTCCTTCAAAAAAAGGTGGGTTATTGCCAGTAGATAATTCTTTGAACAATTCTGGTATGTTAAACTGAGCATGATAGATAGAGAAAACTTCATCATTGCTTAAGTCTTTTTGAGAACTAAACCATAATTTTAAAACAATGCCTAAAACCAAAATGAAAACCAATTTTAAGGAATTTTGGGTTTTGAGTGTTTTTAAGTTCATAAAAGTTAAGGATTGTAATATTGAGTTGACTTCATTTCCAACTCTTGGGTTAAATAAAAACTGTGTAGGTTGATGAATAGCATTAGATTTAAACCCAAAGTGTTTTGCAAGATTAAGAAAAAAATCTCATTTGATAAATAATAGTTGACCTTATCATCACTTTATAAAGTTTAAGAAACGAATTATTCAAAATACAAGTGTATTTTTGCATTATGATAAGAAAGGTATTCATCTATGGTTTGGCATTTGGATCATTAAGTGCTTCAATGGTTTTAATCATGTATTTGAATAAGTTGTACTTACATCACAATATGTTAAGCGCAATTCCAGTGCTCGGAAATTTAATTATTTTTGGTGTTGGCGTTTATTTGTTGGTCAAGAGTTTAATGAAGATTCAGCTTGAAAAACCACTAACACTCGGCAAAGCATTGTTCATGAGTTTAATCATGGCAGTTGTTGCAGCTGGGTGCAACATTGCGGCATACCAACATGTACAATTTAATGAAAAGGCGGTTTTCAACGAGTATAAAAACATTCAATTAAACAGCATTGAAACAAGAGTTAGAATTGACTTCGCTAATTTGTCGCAAAAAGATCAAAATGTTAAAATTACTGAGTATCGCAAAAACTTTGAAGAAAATTTAAATTGGTCGTCTTATGCCATGGTAGAAATGCAAATGTTTTTATCTATTGCATTGGTTGTTACCTTATTGGTTTATATTGCAAATCAAAAAAAGCAATGAAAAAAGTATTTGGAAAGATTTGGTTGGTATGGTTTGGATTTTGGTTTGTTTCTATTTTTCTCCTTTTATACCCGTTTTTATTCATTTTGCTTCAATCTCCTAAAACCTATCGCCAAGCCGATAAACTGAGAAAATTTTGGGGTAAATCTTCAAGTTATTTAGGTTTAATGATACCTAAAATTACTTATGAAAAGCCTATCAATCCTAAAGGTCAATACATCATCTGCCCGAATCATATTTCATATATTGATATCGTGAGTGCAGGCAGTTTTTTCCCTACGTTTAACTTTTTTATGGCAAAAATGGAATTGAGTAAATTGCCATTGTTTAATATTTGGTTTAAAACCATTGATGTTCCTGTTAAGCGGGAAAGTTTAAGAAGTGCACATGGTGCTTTTGTTGATGCTGCAAAAAAACTAGATGAAGGTGCCACGTTAATTATTTTTCCTGAAGGAAGAATCCCCGATGACGCTCCTAATTTGCATAAATTTAAACCCGGCGCTTTCAAATTAGCCATTGAAAAGAAAATTCCAATTGTACCTGTGACCTTTTTAGACAATATCGATCGTTTAAATATTGTTGATTGGACATGCACTCCAGGAAAAATGAGAATTCATGTACATGCACCGATTGAAACAGCAAATTTATCGATTGACGATGTGCAGTCTCTTCAAGATCAAGTATATTCGATTATCCATAGCAAACTAGTGGAATCTAAAATAATATGAAAATATCACATGAAACTGTAGATAATTTGGCAAAATTATCAAGATTGTCTTTTGAAGGCGAAGCAAAAGAATCTATGCGTGTAGATTTAGAGAATATTTTAGATATGTGTGAAAAATTGAAAGATGTGAATACAGATGGTGTTGAACCTCTAATTTACATGACCGAAAGTCATACAATTCTTCGTGAAGATGCAGTATTGCAGGAAATTACCCATGAGGAAGCATTGAAAAATGCACCCAAAAAAGATAGTGACTTTTTTAGGGTTCCTAAGGTAATTGGTGGTCATGAGTAATACTTTAATTTCCCTCCGAAATATTACCAAAACCTATATTTTAGGGGAACAAGTTGTCGATGCTTTAATCGGTGTTGATTTGCAAATTTTACGAGGTGAGTACATTGCTTTAATGGGTCCTTCGGGCTCTGGTAAAAGTACTCTCATGAATATTATTGGCTGTTTAGATACACCAACATCGGGAGAATATTGGCTGAATAATAAAGAAGTAAGTCAAATGTCTGACGCAAGTTTAAGCGAAGTGAGAAACACAGAAATTGGATTTGTATTTCAAACATTTAATTTGTTAAATCGTTTAACGGCAATTGACAATGTGGCACTTCCTTTGGTTTATGCTGGTATTCCTCTATCTCAAAGAACTGAAAGGGCAAAAGTTGTTCTCGAAAAAGTAGGTTTGAAAGATAGGATGAACCATAAACCCAATGAATTATCGGGTGGTCAACGTCAACGTGTTGCTGTTGCAAGAGCTCTCATTAACAATCCATCTTTATTGTTGGCCGATGAACCTACTGGTAATCTTGACACAAAAACAAGCTATGAAATCATGGCTCTCTTTGATGATATTCATCAATCAGGAAATACCATTGTTCTCGTAACCCACGAAGAAGATATTGCCAACCATGCCAAACATGTTGTGCGTATGAGAGATGGTCAAATTGAAAAAAGTTAAATTAAACTTGTTATAATTGATTGTTTTTGTCAACTTGCAACCACAATCATGATTGCATCTGCTATTGCTTGGTATTTTCGACAACGTCGCGATGAATTGTGGCAGTTAATTTCTGAGGCCGAAAAACATCAACTAGATCTTTTAGAAGTTTTCACCGACAAGCTATCAAGAACTGAATATGGTAGATTTTATGGTGTAAAAGGGCAGTTGCAATACGATGAATTTGCACGTTTAATTCCAGTTGTTTCTTACGAAGATCTTAAACCATTCATTCAAAGAACGATGAAAGGAGAGCAACAACTCATTTGGCCTGCAGATATTACATGGTTTGCCAAAAGCAGTGGAACCACAAGCAATGAAGCTAAATTTATCCCAATTAGTTATGAATGCCTAGAATACACCCATTATATGGGAAGCCGTGAGTCACTCACACAGTATTTTGCATTTAATCCAAACGCAAAAATTTTTGAGGGAAAAGGGCTGCTCATTGGAGGGAGTCACAAAGTAAATCAGCTCAATGAAAAAGCATATTTTGGTGATCTCAGTGCAGTTTTAATGAACCACATGCCTATGTGGGCAAATTGGAAAAGCACACCAGATATTGAAATTGCCATGATGGAAAACTGGGAGGAGAAAGTTGAGAAAATGGCGCTTGCTACAATCCCTGAAAATGTAACAAGTATGAGTGGTGTTCCTACTTGGACATTGGTTTTGCTCAATAGAATTTTAGAAATCACTGGCAAGCAAAACATCCATGAAATTTGGCCAAATTTAGAACTCTTTATTCATGGGGGAATGAATTTTGCACCCTATAAAGCGCAATTCAATAAGCTATTGCCAGGCAATCATATGAATTATATTGAAACTTACAACGCAAGTGAAGGATTTTTTGGCGTTCAAGCATATCAAGATAAATCTGATTTGCTGTTAATGACCCATCACGGTACGTTTTATGAATTTTATCCAATCAATAAAGGGCCCGATTATATCATCCCTCTTTGGAATATTGAACTAGGTGTCAATTACGCAGTTGTGATGACTAACAATAGTGGATTGTGGAGATATATCATAGGTGATACAATTGAATTTACAAATAAAAATCCTTACACATTTAAAATTACAGGCCGCACCAAATTGTTTATCAATGCTTTTGGTGAAGAATTGGTCATCGAAAATGCTGAAAGCGCAATTGCAAACGCTGCCAAAGAATTTGGAGTTCAAATTGTTGATTATACAGCTGCTCCTATGTTTACTTTAAATCATGAGGGACATGAGTGGCTCATTGAATTTAACACAAAGCCCGAAAATATGGAAGATTTTGTAAAAACATTAGATCATTTTTTAAAACTTTCAAATAGCGATTATGAGGGTAAAAGAATGGGCGATTTGGTGATGAAATTGCCAAAAATTACTGCTGTTCCAAATGGAACTTTTCATGCTTGGCTTCATTTAAAAGGTAAATTGGGTGGTCAAAATAAAGTACCAAGGCTGTCGAACAATAGATTGGTGATTGAAGAAATTTTAAATCTTCTGTCTTAAATGTCACTTTTAAGTTTACACTTTCATATTTTTGCGAAATAATAAATATCCTATGTACGGAGCTATAAAACAACATTTAACCAATGAACTAAAAACCATCGAAGAAAATGGTTTGTTTAAAAGAGAAAGAATTATTACCTCTCCACAAGACGCAGTGATTAAATTAAATACCGGTCAGGAGGTCATTAATTTCTGCGCAAATAATTACTTAGGCTTAAGTAGCCATCCTCGTGTTATTGATGCAGCGAAAAGAGCAATAGATACACATGGTTATGGCGTGAGCAGTGTTCGTTTTATTTGTGGAACCCAAGATATTCATAAAGAACTTGAAGCAAAAATTGCTCAATTTTACGGCACTGAAGATACTATTTTGTATGCTGCGGCATTCGATGCAAATGGAGGTGTTTTTGAACCTTTATTGGGTGAAGAAGATGCAATTATTAGTGATTCGTTAAATCATGCATCTATCATTGATGGGGTAAGGCTTTGTAAAGCAAAAAGATATCGTTACAACAATAACGATATGGTGGATTTGGAGAAGCAATTAATTGATGCCAACAATGCAGGTGTTCGATTTAAATTAATTGTAACCGATGGAGTTTTCTCTATGGATGGTTATGTAGCTCAATTAGATAAAATTTGTGATTTAGCAGAAAAATATGACGCAATGGTTATGACAGATGAATGTCATGCCGCTGGTTTTATTGGAGCTACAGGAAAAGGCACTCCCGAGTATTGCAATGTAATGGGTAGGGTGGATATTATCACGGGTACATTGGGCAAAGCTTTAGGCGGCGCAATGGGTGGCTATACAACTGGTAGAAAGGAAATAATTGAGTTGTTGCGCCAAAGAAGTAGGCCTTATTTATTTAGCAATTCTTTGGCTCCTAGTATCGTAGGTGCCAGCATCGAAGTGCTAAATATGCTTGGTGAATCAACGGCCTTGAGAGATAAATTAGAGGCTAATGTTATGCGTTTTAAATCAGGAATGAAGGCCGCTGGCTTTGATTTTAAAGATGGTGCGAGTGCCATTGTACCTGTGATGCTTTATGATGCAAAATTAAGTCAGGTTATGTCCGATAAATTGCTAAAAGAAGGAATCTATGTTATTGGTTTCTTCTATCCCGTTGTTCCAAAAGATCAAGCTAGAATTCGTGTTCAATTGAGCGCTGGTCATGATTTTGAACATATCGACAAAGCAATTGCTGCATTCACAAAGGTTGGAAAAGAATTGGGTGTTGTTAAGTAATTCTTATTTTATCATAGTTCAATTAAATTGATGTTTGCACAATATTGTGCAAACATCCTATATTTGCCTCTTAGCTATATTTAAAAAATGTCACTTTGGAGAAAAAAGTCGCTTGATGATTTGCTGTTGCAAGCTCAAGGGAGTAATTTAAAACGCACCCTTGGTGCAGGTAGTTTAATAGCGCTTGGTATTGGTGCAATTATTGGTGCTGGTTTATTCGTTAGAACTGCTGCTGCTGCAACTGAGGCTGCAGGCTCTGGTGTTACACTGTCATTTATTGTAGCTGCAATAGGCTGTGCTTTTGCTGGACTTTGTTACGCTGAATTTGCTGCCATGATTCCAATTTCTGGAAGTGCTTATGCCTATTCGTTTGTTACAATGGGTGAATTGGTTGCATGGATTATCGGATGGTCATTAGTCATGGAGTATGCATTGGGTGCCGCCACCGTATCAATTGCTTGGAGTGAATATCTAAATAATTTGTTGGGAGGAGCAATACCCTATGAGTGGTGTCATTCCCCTTTTGAAAAATTATATCAAGTTTCAGCTAGTGTGGTCACCCAGATTCAGAGTTTACCTGGTGACTGGAAGGGAATTGAAAAAGGTATCTTGAGTGCCGATCAATTTGAATACCTCGCCAAGAATTATCAAAATATGGTCGGTAGCGTGAATATCACGAGTGGCTTAATGAATGCTCCCGCACTTGTAATATTGTTGGCTTTAACGTTGTTGTTAATAAAAGGCACCAAAGAATCTGCTGCGGTGAATGCAATCATTGTGTTTGTTAAAGTTGCAATTGTTTTATTGTTTATTGTAATCGGCTGGAAATTTATTAATCCTGCAAATCATAATCCTTATTTAATTCCTGAAGGTACTGTGGGACATGAAGGTTTCTTTAAATGGGGTTGGGGCGGTGTTTTAGGTGGTGCTGGTATTGTGTTTTTTGCCTTTATAGGATTCGACGCGGTGAGTACAACTGCTCAAGAAGCTAAAAATCCAAAACGTGATATGCCAATTGGTATCCTCGGTTCTTTGGCAGTTTGCACAGTTCTTTATATACTCTTTGGACATGTATTGACTGGTGTTGCGCATCATAGTGAATTCGCTACAGCCGGCAAAGAAGCTTCTGTTTCTTATGTGATTCAGAATTATATGAAAGGATACGAGTGGTTAGGAACTTCTGTAACTTTAGCAATATTGGCAGGTTTTTCATCTGTAATCTTGGTGATGCTTATGGGTCAAAGCAGAGTGTTTTACTCAATGAGTCAAGATGGTTTAATTCCTAAGGCTTTTGGTGAATTGCACCCAAAATATCAAACTCCATTCAAAGCAAACTGGATTCTTTTTGTATTTGTTGGTGCATTTGCTTCGTTTGTTCCCGGCAGTATTGCAGGTGATTTAACCTCTTTTGGTACTTTATTCGCCTTCGTTCTTGTTAGTTTGGGTATCTTAATTATGAGAAAAAGCAATCCTGAATTACATCGTCCGTTTAAAACTCCTTTGGTGCCGTTGGTTCCAATTTTAGGTGTGTTAGTTTGTACATTAATGATTATTGCTCTCGATGCATTTACATTAAAAGCGGCATTGGTTTGGATGCTTGTAGGTTTAATTATCTATTTTACTTACAGCAGAAAGAATTCACACCTTCATAAAAAAGATTAATTGGATTTATTTTAGTATACTTGAAAAACCCTTTTGATTTCAAAAGGGTTTTTTTATTCATTAAAAATCTTTTATGGAAAGAAACTCGAAAAAAATAGGACTGTTTGACGCCACTTTACTTGTATCGGGAAGCATGATTGGAAGCGGTATTTTTATTGTAACCGCCGATATGAGTCGTCTTTTAGGAAATGCCTACCTTGTAATTTTTGCATGGTTACTTACAGGTATTATTACTTTAATGGCTGCTCTCTCTTTTGGTGAGTTGGCAAGTATGATGCCTAATTCCGGTGGTCAATATAATTTTATCACTAGAATTTATGGAAAAGTGACTGGTTTTGTTTACGGTTGGTCTGTTT
This sequence comes from uncultured Bacteroidota bacterium, assembly GCA_903879775.1. Taxonomy (GTDB): domain Bacteria; phylum Bacteroidota; class Bacteroidia; order NS11-12g; family UBA955; genus VMCP01. The sequence goes on along the minus strand of CAIRMY010000075.1, from coordinate 8,567 downwards.
TTTCGGTTATTCAAACAGGGGTTATTGCTGCAGTTGCTATGGCATTTGCCAAGTATTTTGGAGTTTTTGCACCAAGTTATGGTCCTGATGCTTTTCTTTTAAAAATTCCCATAACGAGTACATATACTTTTTTATTGAGCAAAGCACAACTCATTGCCGTATCCATGATTGTGGTTCTCACATTTGTAAATACTTTAGGCATTCAAGAAGGTAAATGGATTCAAAGAATTTTTACTCTAGCAAAACTATTGGCTTTGTTTTCTTTGATTCTTGGTGGACTTTATCTTATCTTTTTTGGAAATTTCGGAAATGTGAAAAACTATTTTTCTGATAATTTTTCACATGGTTTTTCAGCGGAAAATTTTGTTTTCAACTCTAAAGATAGCCATCTTGTTTCTGAGGGACATTGGACAGCTATTGGTGGAATTGGGTTAATGCTTGCATTTAGCGCAGCTATGGTTGGCAGTCTGTTTAGTTCAGACGCTTGGCAAGGGATTACTTTTATGTCGAATGAAATTGAAAAACCCTCTAAAAACATTCCCAAAGCTTTGATTTTTGGAACTTCTCTTGTAACCATAGTTTACGTTCTTGCAAATTTGGCCTATATGGCATTATTGCCTTTGAAAGGTGTCAACGTTGACCCTTCTCAAAATCATGGCTCAGAAGTGTTTATAAATGGCATTTCTCATGCATCTAATGAGCGCGTAGGTGCCGCCGCTGCGTCTGCCTTTATGGGAGTGTCCCAAAATGCAGATGCTGGAACTTTAGGAATGTATTTTATGGCTGCACTTATCATGGTAAGTACTTTCGGTTGTAACAACGGTTTAATTTTGGCTGGGAGCAGACTTTACAAGGCTATGGCAGACCAAGGTTTGTTCTTTAAAAAAGCATCTACCCTCAATCAAAAAAATGTACCTCAAAATGCACTTTGGATGCAATGTGCATGGGCAAGTATTTTATGTTTGACAGGTTCATATGGCGATTTGCTCAATTATTGCACTTTCGCCTCTCTGCTTTTTTATATAATTACAGTCGTTGGACTCATCATCCTACGCAAGAAGGAACCAAATGCTGAAAGACCTTATAAAGTTTGGGGCTATCCATTTGTGCCAGTAACATATATTATTTTGGCAAGTATTGTTGCTGTTGGAATCTTATGGAGCCAATGGGATATTGCCATTAATGGACTTATGATTGTAGCATTGGGATATCCAATCTACTTTTTATTTAACCGTAAGAAGAATGTTGTTAGTTGAAGCTTTTTTCGAAGCTGTTTTTTTCAAAGTCGAAACTTTTATTCCTAAGCTTTGCTTGTCCTGAAAGCGTAGGCAATAAGTTCTCAAATTGATCTAAAAATAAACTTTGTTCACCATCACTCAATGCTTCATCTGGTTGATTGTGCACTTCAATGATTAATCCATCAGATCCTGCTGCAATACCAGCCGCCGACATTGGAGCAACCAACTCGCGGTGTCCAGTGCCTTGACTAGGGTCTAAAATGATTGGTAAATGACTCAACATTTTAACCATTGGGATTGCTGAGATATCAATGGTATTTCGTGTTGCGTTTTCAAAAGTTCTAATGCCTCTTTCGCACAAAATAACCTTTTCATTGCCACTAGAAACAATGTATTCAGCTGCCAATAACCATTCTTCAATGGTGCTGCTCATGCCTCTCTTTAGTAAAATGGGTTTGTTTACCTTTCCCAAGGCTCTTAAAAGTGGATAGTTTTGCATGTTGCGGGTGCCTACTTGTAGGATGTCTACATACTCACAAAACTCATCAATTTTATCTATTTCCATGATTTCTGAAACAACAGACATATTGTATTTGTCTGCAGCTTCTCTCATCATCACTAAACCTTCTGTTTTTAATCCTTGAAAAGAATAAGGACTTGTTCTTGGCTTATAGGCTCCACCTCTTAAAAATTTTATTTTGTTTTTAGAAAGGAATTCAGAGATTGTAAAAATTTGTTCTTTGTTTTCAACAGCACAGGGGCCTGCAATCATCAATAAATCTTTTCCAATGATTGTTCCATTTACATTGAATGTTGTGTCCTCAGATTTCCATTCTCTGCTTACGAGTTGATATGGTTTTCTATCTGCCATTGTTGAAGTAACCGATGAAAATTAATTTGGTTTTGAATAAATGATATTAATCTTCGTTTTCGAATGATCAATAATACCTCTGGCACCAATAACAGGTTGATCTGTTGGAACCGCCAAATACAATCCGTTATTTACATTCTTTTTGTTGAAGTACATTTCATTTAGAATATTTTGAATATAACGTGTAACAGTAAATTTAAATGATTTGGTTTTTGAATTATATAACCCACCATATGAAAGACCCGACAATGCATCTGCAATGAAATAATTTCTGACACTATTTGCTTTTGCAGGCTGGAACAAATTTAACCTTGGTGGTGCGTAGAAGTATTCATCAAAATCAGTTACGAAAAATTCAATTTCAGCTTTATTAATTGAAATGTTTCCATTTTGTATCAAATTCAAAATATATGGCATTTCAATTTTAGTTTTAACTCCTCCCAACGCTTGAACATAGGTTTTATTGAAGTTTGATGTGCTTGAAAGCTGTTGATTGATTTCTCCGTTATAAGGACCTGTTTTTCCAGTTGTTACGGAAGATGTACTCCCTGCAAAACCAAAAACAAATGTATTTGTATCTTGATAATACAACATGATTTTTGCCCGGTAAGCGAGTGATAGAATATTGTTTATATCAAAAACATTCATTGCACCTGTATTTGGTGCCAAATTAATATCTTGTGGAACAACAGAAATTCCTTTAAAATATTTTGCTAATTGCTCGTTGGTTTGATACGCTTCTTTCGGCAAACTCATGAGTAAATCTGCCATTTTTTTACTCAATTTAATTTTTAATCCGTCATATGGTTTTAGTTTGGTTTTTCTATATTTCAAACTATCGGTGTATTGATTGATTAAACTTCCGGAAAAATATGTAGTGTAATTTTCGTCTATATCGAATTTATTGTTTTGATAATAAACATTCGAACTACTGATAACAGACTCTAATTTATCGATTTTCAATAATTGAGGAGTTGTTCTATCTCCATATGTATTTAAACCATCAACAGATGGAATAAACAAAATAGCAGAATCGGCTTCCACGCCAACGGGAAAATTAGAATTTGGTTCTATTAAAACAACATTAGCATACAATGATGCAGTGCTTTTGCCTAAAAGAGGATCATGAATATGTCCTAAAAGCGCGTATCTAATTCCGTTGCCTGGTAAAGAATCTTCGTCAACCGTTCGGGCAGTAAAACTTGTTGTGTCATTAATGAATAACCCTAACTGATTTTGGTTTCCTTGTCCTTCAAGAACAATATTGCCTTCTTCTTTTGTACAAGACCCAAAGGTTAATGCACCAATGAAAAAAACCAAGATTGATTTGTTCATTAGAATTGAAATTAAGGCATGAATTGTTTGTAGAAAGCAACATAGTTTTGTTCAGCATCAACATCGGAATGCTTCATTACTAATTTGCCTTCTAGGTGACTTTCAACGGATCTATGAGCTTCGTCGGAATTTGTAACAACACCATCGGAATGCTTAACTGCGCCAACATTTAATTCATTCAAAGAAGAGTTTTCGAAACACTCTGAACAAATTTCATCAATAGAATTCATACTTGCTTTACGAACAAAATCTTCACCTAAGTTATCGTTGCAATTTTCGTGATATACACTGTAAATCACTTTTGTATTTCTAAAAACTGGCTCGTCTTTATAAATGGTTTTTAAATACAAAGGAATTAAACTTGTCATCCAGCCTTGGCAATGAATAATATCAGGTGACCAACCAAGTTTTTTAACTGTTTCCATTACGCCCTTACAGAAGAAAATTGTACGTTCATCATTGTCATCAAAAAATTTCCCATTTTCATCGCTAAAAACAGCTTTTCTATGAAAATAATCTTCATTATCGAGAAAATATACTTGCATCTTAGTATTTGGAATTGATGCAACTTTAATGATCAGCGGATTGTCGTTGTCGTCTATGGAAATATTAATGCCAGACAAACGAACTACTTCGTGTAAACGATTTCTTCTCTCGTTAATTACGCCGAAGCGGGGAACCAAAATTCGAATTTCATTTTCTTGCTCTTGTAAAGCTTGTGGAAGCATTCGGGCAATTGTAGCTAAGGGTGACGTTTCAAGGAATGGAGACATCTCAGAACTTACAAATAGAACACGTTTTTTTTCTTGGCTCATGGCTTGGGGAGGTTCTTTTTTAGTAATCAGTTTACAAAATTAACGAAAAAAAATCGAAATTTCAAAATAATACATTCGTTAATTCCTTTATTTGTGGGCGTTTTCAAAAATGAAACTTCTATTTTCAAACAATTCTCTATCCAATTTTCGACAAACAATCGCCGAACCATTGGCTTTTGTGCCCACAATGGGTGCTCTTCACGATGGACATTTGTCATTAGTGAGAGCAGCAAAACAAGAGCATTTTAAGGTCATTGTGAGTATTTTTGTAAACCCATTGCAATTTAACAATCCCGAGGACCTGCTTAAATACCCTAGAACCATTCAAAATGATCTTAAACTTTTAGAAGAAAATGGTGTTGATGCCGTTTTTTTACCTTCTATTAATGATGTGTATCCCATAGATCATCAATCCAATATAAAACTTAAAAACAACCAAATTGAAAGTGTTTTTGAAGGATATTTTAGACCAGGACATTTCGATGGAGTGATACAAGTTTTACATCGATTTTTTTCCCAAATACAGCCCGATTCTGTATTCTTTGGACAGAAAGATTTACAACAGTGTATGGTTGTGAAATTAATTATAGACGAATATTTTCCTAAAATTAAGTTTAACATTGTTGAAACTTCAAGAGAAAAATCAGGTTTGGCTATGAGCAGTCGTAATTTGAGATTATCGGCCAAAGATTTAGACCTTGCTAAAGAAATTTATACAACCTTAATGAATTTGAAAAGGTTTAATAAAAATGGTATTAATCATGAAATTGAAAGATTGAATAACTTAAATATTCAAACAGAATATTTAAGTTATGTGAACTTGCCTCATTTTGACGTGCCCGAGAACCCGTCATCAAATCAGGCAATTATTTATGCTGGTTATTTAGGTCAAATTAGATTGATAGATAACTTACTCTTGTAAATATCTCAATCCTCTTTTATCAATAAAAACATTTTTGTTTTTATTCTTTGTTTTGCGAATCAATAAATATAGTGACCGGACCGTCATTTACCAATTCAATTTGCATGTTCGCTCCAAATACGCCCGTTTGAATGTCTAGACCCGTTTCTAATTTTAATTTAGATACGAAATATTCATACAATGGAATTGCAAAATCTGGCTTCGCCGATTTAATAAACGACGGTCTATTGCCCTTTACTGTTGATGCAAATAAAGTAAATTGACTGACCACTAAAATATTACCGAATACGTCTTTTACTGATAAATTCATTTTTCCCTCATCATCGGAAAACACCCTTAGTCCAATTAGTTTTTGAACCAACCAATTGACATCTTCTGTACCGTCTGCATTTTCGATGCCTACCAAAACCAAAAAGCCTTGTTGAATTTTTCCAACAACTTTTGAATCAATATGCACAGATGCCTTGCTTACCCGTTGAATGATTAATCGCATATCCGAGTCACAAAATTCATACTTTTAACTTAAGTTTGTTTTCGTATTCATCAAAAGATTTTTTATTTTGAACCTATCTAAGGACTTTTCAATTAAGGGCATTGTTTTAGCCGCTGGCAAAAGCACTAGAATGAAAACAGATAAATCTTTTATTCACTATCATCACTTGCCCCAATACGAATATGTTGCCCAACAATTGAGTCAATTTTGCAGCGAGGTTTGTATAAATGGCCATCCAAAAAAGTACAATACGCAATTTAAAGTTTTTTTAGATGATCCTGAATACCAGCAAAATGGCCCCATAAGCGGAGTTCTTTCTGCCTCAAAACATTTTCCAGATCAATCACTTTTTATTCTTGCTTGTGATTATCCATTCCTATCAACAGAAACGTTGAAAATACTCTTTGATAACTTTTTAATACACCAAAAAACAGTCTGTTTTCGGAATTCAGACTCTCATTTCATAGAGCCATTAATTGCCATTTACCACTTAAATGATCTAAAGAAACTTTTGGAATTCTATAATAGTGGACAAACCTCTTTAAGCGGTTTTTTAAAATCTATCAATGCCGTAATTTTGGATTGTAACACAAATAAAGAATTATTAAGTGTTGATGAACCTTTATGACAAAGTTTGAACTTACTCCTGCCGAAATTATTAAAGTTAAAAATGGTGAAGTTTCATACGAAAACGATTTGCTTTCCATTGAAGAACCCCTTGAAATAAAAATTTCTTATGTTGTAGATGGTGAATATGTTGAGAAGGATTTATCAATTACAATGCGAACTCCAGGACATGATCAAAATTTGGTTTATGGTTTTCTTTTTACCGAAGGTATTATCAATACAACGACAGACATTTCTGAATTTTTTGTAAATGAGGAAATTACTTCGAAAAACGGACTGTCAGCGAATCGGGTTGTTTGTAAATTAATTCCAGAATTGGAATTTGATTTTACCGCCGTTGAGCGACATTTTTATACCACTTCTAGTTGCGGCGTTTGCGGAAAAGCTTCAATTGATGCCGTAAAAATTGCTTGCCCAATCATTGTCCCTCAAAATAAGTGGATCATCCCTTACCAATTGTTAAATACCTTTAACGAAACCCTAAAAAATGCCCAAAAGAATTTCACTTATTCAGGTGGTATTCATGCTTCGGCTTTATTTGATTTGGAGGGACATTTACTCGTAATTAGAGAAGACGTTGGCCGGCATAACGCATTGGATAAGGTAATCGGAGAAGCTTTGATGAACAATATGATACCACTTTTCGATACCATCTTGTTCCTGAGTGGTCGTGCAAGTTTTGAATTGGTTCAAAAAGCAAGCATGGCCGGTATTCGAATGATTTGTGCTGTTGGCGCTCCTTCTAGTTTGGCTGTAGATTTAGCCCAAGAACTCGATATTACGTTGGTTGGATTTTTGAGAGATAATCGATTTAATATATACTCTGCTCCAGAAAGAATTGACCTGAAATTGTAAAAAAGATAGAATTTTGGTTAAAACTTCAATGAAATCCTTAGTTTTGAATTAGCAATACCCTATACTGTATATGTCAAACAATAAAAACATCCCAAATTCAGAAAATCCTGAAACCCTCTTAAACTTAAGATTAACAAAACCAAGCGATTCAGCGGCCGGCATTACTGGCGTTGGAGTTGCTGTTCGTCATGTTTTTAGAGAAATGGATCCTCTGAGAGGTGTTAAAGCACTTTTTAAGTTAAATCAAAAAGGAGGTTTTGATTGCCCGAGCTGCGCTTGGCCTGACCCCGATGATGAAAGATCACCTTTGGGAGAATATTGTGAGAATGGAGCAAAAGCTGTTGCTGAAGAAGCCACCACAAAACGTTTAACTGCAGATTTTTTTGCAAAAAATAGTGTTTCAGACTTATCGCAGCTTAATGATTATGAGATAGGTAAGAAAGGTAGAATTGCTGAACCAATGTATTTGGCAGAAGGTGGAACCCATTATCAACCAATTTCTTGGGATAATGCTTTTGCGAAAATTGCAAATCATTTAAACAAATTAAATTCACCACACGAAGCAGTATTTTACACTTCTGGCAGAACAAGCAATGAAGCAGCGTTTTTATATCAGCTTTTTGTTCGTGAGTTTGGAACAAATAACTTACCCGATTGCAGCAATATGTGCCATGAATCAAGTGGTGTTGCACTCAATGACTCTGTTGGAATTGGTAAAGGCTCAGTAAAATTGGAGGATTTTTATGATGCCGATGTGATCATGATTATTGGTCAAAATCCAGGCACCAATCATCCAAGAATGCTATCTGCGCTTCAAAAAGCAAAGGAAGCTGGTTCTACAATTATTTCTATTAACCCATTGCCTGAAACTGGTTTGGTGGCATTTAAAGATCCTCAATCGATTAAAGGTGCATTGGGTATTAAAGCAAAGTTGACCGACATATTCTTGCAAGTTAAAATCAATGGCGATTTGCCTTTGATGCAAGCCCTGGAATATTTAATGCTTCAAGAAGAAATTAAAAATCCTGGAACTGTTTTAGATTCAGAATTTATTAAGCACAATACCCATGGTTTTGAAGATTGGAAAACCAATATTTTAAAACAAGATTTCAATTGGCTTGTAGAAAATTCTGGAATTTCATTGGCTCAAATTCAAGAAACTTTTGAAGCTATAAAATACAAGAAGAAAATTATTGCTTGTTGGGCGATGGGATTAACGCAACATAAAAATGCTGTTGATACCATTAAAGAAGTTGTAAATCTATTGATTGCCAAAGGTAGTATAGGAAAAAAAGGCGCTGGCACTTGTCCTGTTCGAGGACATTCAAACGTTCAAGGCGATAGAACGATGGGTATTTATGAGAAACCTTCGAAGGTGTTCTTAAACAATATAGAAAAGTCGTTTGGGTTT
>CAIRMY010000074.1 GCA_903879775.1 uncultured Bacteroidota bacterium | reverse complement strand
TGCTTAAAAACCGCCCAAAAGGCAATCACAACTGCAAAAATTGTAAGCATTGCTCCTATTTGAGATTTCTCTTCTTTTGGGGACTTTACATAGAGCATTACGTAAAACAATACAACCGGAATACATCCAAGTAAAAATGCATCCGTTGTTTTAGATCCAACCATTGTAAAAGGAAGGAAATAACCAATGATCCCAAAGGCAATGGAAGGTAACAAGATGATCCCGAATATTTTACCTAGCGACATTTCTGAATCTAGCTTTGGCTTGATGACATCAGCATGTTTATAGTGTTTGGTCCCAATTAGAAAGATAATGACGCCAATAAACATACCAATACCAGCAGCAAAAAATGCAGCTCCCCAACCTAAAACATTGTATAAAATGGCCCCAAAGAAATTACAAATGAAAGCTCCAACATTGATACCCATGTAAAATATATTGTATCCAGCATCTTTCATTGGTAGGTATTTTTCTTCATTGTATACATTTCCCAAAAGGGTTGATATGTTGGGTTTAAAGAATCCATTTCCAATCACAACTAAGGTGATGGCTGTGTACAACGCCAATTGGCTATGAACCGACATTAAACAATACCCCAAGCCCATCAATATCCCTCCAATTAAAATAGATTTACGATATCCTAAAAGTCTATCTGCAAGCAATCCGCCCACAAAAGGCGTTAAAAAAACAAGTGCAATGAAAGTTCCATAGAGGTCAGATGCTTCTTTTTCGGTCATTGAGAATCCTTCTTTTACATCTTTTAGATATAATGTAAAGATTCCAATCATGAGGTAATAACCGAATCTTTCCCACATTTCGGAAAAGAATAAAAACGTCAGCGCTTTGGGATGTTTGATTTTTTGCATAAAAAAAGAGGCTGTAAAAATACAGCCTCTTCGGAATATTCTAAAATAAAGTTTTTTATCTCACTCCATTCATCATCTTCAATAATTTTGAAGACAAGAAGAACAAAATTACAGCGGCAATACCCGCCATGTAAACAAACAACATGAAGAAATCGAATAAGTTTTCAATTTGAACACCCGCAAAATAAGGCTTTTGCGGCTTCAAGTTCCAATATTGCAATTTCTCTACTTTATCTAATTTACCGGTTTTTGCATTTTTAACTTCAACAATATCATGTGTCAAAATTGTGGTATCATTCAATAATACTGCTCTATCGATGTTAGAGTTTGTAGATTTAATGACTTTCAAATGGAAAATAGACACCAAACTATGTTTTGAAGATGAATCAAATGAAAGTTCTGTTAAGCTATCTTTTTTATCAACTTTAACTGTTTTATATGTCGCAATTGGCAATTGATATTCGCTCTTTGGATCCGCATGCCAAACATTGGTATCGAGCATATTTGCTCCTAAAGATTTAACCAATTTAACATTTGCATCGTTTACAAACGATTTTTCAATTTTCACTTCTTCAGGGTAAAGCGTACTTAAAGTTCCTGCAAATTTATTTGCAGCAGCGGTTGACAAGAACCACACTCCCATTAACAATGAAGCCAATTTTACTGGAGCTAATTTATTCACCATTGATAATCCAATTGGAGATAAACAAAGTTCACCAAAAGTATGAATGGTATACAAACTCACAAGCCAAATCATACTCACTTTAGCTGATGGATCCAATCCTTTTACTCCGAAAGCAATGACTAGATAGCCAATTGCCAATAAAAACAAACCAAAAGATTGTTTGAAAGGAGAAGCAGGTTCTTTACCTTTATTACCCAACCATCCCCAAAGCCATACAAATAAAGGTGCAAACAATACAATTGCAACCGCATTGATGCTTTGGAAGTAAGATGCCGGAATTGTGGAGCCCATGATTGTTCTATTGGTTTGTTCTTCAGCAAAATATGTTAAAGAAGCACCTGCTTGTTCGAATGCAGACCAGAAGAAGATTACGAAGAATGCCGCAATATAAATCACCCAAATTCTTTCTTTCTCTATTTTAGACAAAGTTGGATCTGAAACTATAAAGTATGGAGCAGAAATGGTTAAAGAGAAAATAAATGAACCAATTAAATCTAAATCGAAATAATATTTAAATGCAACAAAGGTACCAATCAGGATAGCCAATGTGCTAAAAATACGCATAGGGCTCATTGGAATTGATTCAGTTGAAGTTTCTTGTCTAGAACTATTGGGTTTTTCACCTATCTGTTCTCCTTCAGGAGTTACAATATATTTATTTTTGAGGGAAATAAACAAGAATAAACTCAATATCATACCGATACAAGCCGCTAAAAATCCCCAACGATAATCACCAGCATTATCAGTATCTCCAAGGTAGCCACATAATAATGGAGCCACGAAAGCCCCTAAGTTGATACCCATATAGAAGATTGTAAATGCAGAGTCTACACGTTTGTCGCCAGCTGGGTACAATTGACCCACCATTGTACTAATGTTTGGTTTGAAGAAACCATTACCAATAATTAAGAAAGTTAAACCAACAAACATAAAGTTCGTAGCAATGCCAACTTCTTGGTAATAAGTACCGGCCAAAAACATTAAAAATTGACCAACAGCCATTAAAACACCGCCAATGATAATAGATTTTCTATTACCCCAGTACCTATCGGCCATGTATCCACCCAATAAAGGTGTTAAATAAACCAATCC
>CAIRMY010000073.1 GCA_903879775.1 uncultured Bacteroidota bacterium | reverse complement strand
ATTTATGAAAGCGATAGTTTAAAGACCGTTTCAGGAACCTATATCTTAGATTTAAAGAATCCTGTGAAAGTGAAAGGTTCTTTTTTTGTAGGGATAAGACAGCTCGATTTAAATAATATTTCTTTTGGATATCAAATTGAAGAACCTATTCGACCTCAGACTTTTTTCTTTGCTGAACCCTTGGGTGACACAAATTGGATTGACTTTCACCCTGTTGCTCCTTATAAATTTATCATTGAGCCAAGGCTGCAAGCCGATTATGATATTTCGGCAATTGCAGCAATTATGCCGTCAGATACAATAAACAAATACACAACCGATACCATTGCGCCCATTGGAAAAATTAAAAACATTGGTTCGTACAAACCATCTGATAGTATTGACATAGTTTGTGAAATTTGGGGACCCAATTCAAGGCTTTACCGAAAGGTCATTCGCGATACCATTTCTCCATCCATTACGAGAACTTATACTTTTCCTAAAACATTTTTTCCCTCAGAGCTTGGCCAACATAAATTACTCATTTTTTCTAAATTTAAAGATGATCAGGTAAAAGACAATGACACGTTTATCAAATTATTCTATGTTGGCTTGAAACAAGATGTTATGGTGCAAACTTTGCACGATCCCGCGATAAACTTTTTAACTTATGAATATTTAAAAGATACGCTACAACCCTTGGCAACAATTATGAATGTTGGCTACGACAACACCATATCTTTCAAAACAAGATGTATCATCCTTCATGGTAAAAAGCCAATTTACAATCAAACCATAACCCTTTCATTGCCCAAGTTTCAAACTAAAATCTTGTATTGGCCAACTTTTAAATGCACCGACACTGGAAAATTAAAGGTGATGATTGTTACAGAGCTCGCGGGTGATAAATTCACTTGGAATGATACGCAATGGCGTTGGATTGTGGTATACAAAAAGATAGATTTTGGATTGGATTCAATGATATCACCATTGCCCAATAAGTATTATGCGCAAAATGTAAGCATTCCAGTAAAATTTGAGGCTTACAACGCCGGAATTTTGTCGTTGTTTAAAGTTCCAATTCAGATTAAGATATTCGACCCACTTAAAAACCTCGTTTATTTCGACAGTGTGCTTCCAGATATCGATGGGTACACATCTTTGTCGCTTACCGCACCAAAGTCCTTCAAGAGCTTTAAAAAGGGCATTTATTCTATTTTAATCACATGTAGGGGCAGTTACGACATTTATCCAAAGAACGATAGTTTAAAATCGACATTCAATATTGGGTTGCCGTATGATTATCAGGCGGTAAAATTAACGATTGCCGACACAATGAGTATAGGCGCTGGTGGATATACAATTGGCGCGACAATTAAGAATAACGGATATTTAAAATCTGCTTCAAATTGTCCCGTAATTTGTGAAATTACACATAAAAACAAACAGGTTTATTATGAAATATTAAATGTAAACCTTGATACTGGCGCTCAAACAGCAATTAGTTATTTTAAGAAATTCACCCCATTAAATGCTGGAACTTATACTTTGGTGTTGAGAACAAATTTCCTTGGAGACATGTATCCGAAGAACGATACTTTGGTTAAAACTTTCTTCGCAGACATTGGAAAAGATGCCTTGCCAGAGGAAATATCGTTGAGTGGTGGCCCCCAATATTATTTGGGACAAAAGTTACAAGATATAACATTGAAAATTAGCAATCAAGGAAGAGATAGTCTCAAATCGGTTCAATCAAAAGTTGTTTTGCTTTATCAAAATAAAGTTGTGTATACATCTGTAGGACAATTAGATACATTCGCCCCACGTTCAAGTAAATCAAATCTTTACACCTGTAGTTTCGATTTGAATAAAGTTGGAATGTATACCGCTTTGGGAATCACCTATCATCCAGAGGATCAAAGTGTGATGAATGATACCATTGCAGTATCGTTTGAAGTAACGGTAGATAGAGATTTGTTCATTCTAAAATTAGATTCTCCGGTTTTGAATCAGATTTATCAAACCAAACAAGGCATGTATCCAAGAGTTCTGGTTACAAATTTGGGCAAGGATTCTGTGGTTAAATCGGCTAAGTTAGCCATCGAAATTCGTTCTTCGAGCACACAAAATGTCTGGTATTCCGATACAACTGATGTGATTAATTTAAATTCTGCCGATAGCAGTTGGATTGTATTTAACAAACGTGTTCTGATGTCTGAAATTGGATTGCATAAGGTAAGTGTGCATGTTGTAAATCCAGTTGATTTGATTTCGAGCAATGATACGTTTTCAGGAATCTTCATGATTCAATTGAATCAAATTCAATTACTTGAAAATAAAATTGTGACAGTGAGTCCAAATCCAGTGAAATCTAATTTTACGTTGAAATCAAAATCTATCATCAAAGGGTATAAACTGGTTGATCAATTGGGTAGGATTGTGGATCAGAAGCAAATTGAAAATCAAAATTCATATTTTGAGGGACAAATTCCTGGAAAATTAGATTCCGCATTATATTATTTAATTGTTGATACAATCGAAGGAACATATTCTTGTCCTATTTTTGTAGAATAATGAAACAGTTTCAATATTTAGGAATTTTATCAATTCTAATTTTAAATTCATGTGGTTTAATTAAACCAAATCCTCCAATGGATATGAATGCAGTGGTTGACGTTAAACCATTGCCAGTGGTGGTTTCTCAGGTGAATATTCCTTTGGAAATTGATTTGATGCCATTTTTTAAAATGGCAGATGATAAGGTAGATAAAACATTCAAGGGGTCCGATAAACCTTGTCAAGGATTAAGATATGAGTACAAATTAAATCGTTCTTCTTTTAATATTGAGGGAAAAGGGGTTGGTCAATTGGGTTTAGGTCTCGATTTACAATATGGAGCAAAAGGCGAATATTGTCCGATGTGCATTATGGACCAGTGTGCCACCCCGCCAGTAGGTTTTCAAATTGGAATTGATGAACCCATGAAACGTGCAAAAATTGGAATTGACTGTAAATTTAAGTTATTGCCAAACTATAAAATTCAATCGTCAACCTCTATATCTGAGTTAACTCCAGTGGATCCAATTAAGGTAATTTTTGGTTTTGATGTAACGAATATGTTATTGAATAGAATTAAACCATATCTAGGTGATTTATCGAAAATGGTAGACAAAGAAATTAGTAAAGTTGATTTGAAGCCATTCATTAAACCCGTGTTTGATCAGTTACAACAAGACATTTATATCGATAAAATAGGGTATTTAAAAATTCAACCAAAAGAATTGTCATTGTCTGATTTAACATTTAATAAAAGCAAATTGAGCTTTTCAATAGGCTTAAAAGCTACGCCGGCAATACAGTCTACAAAATGGTCAACCCCATTGGCTCCATTGCCAAATTTAGCTCCTTATAAGATTGCAGATGGCTTCGAAGTGTTTACCGATGTAAGCATGAACTACGATTCATTGGCAAAGCAAATTATGTCGTATTTATCAAAAGAAAAATTTGTAGTTGGGAAAGACTTTATCATTGTCCAAAAATTGCGATTGTTTGCAGCTAAAGACAAATTGGGAGTTGAAGTTTCTTTCATAGGAAGCAAATCTGGTACATTGTTTTTGTTAGGCGTTCCAACTTTTGATGCGAGCAAACGAATTGTTAGTGTGAAGCATGTTGAATATGATTTGTCTACAAAAAACTTATTGCTTAAGTCTGCAAAATGGTTATTGAATGAAACCATTAGAAAGAAAATGGAAGAGGCAATGGTTGTTGACATTACAGCAACTTTGGCTTCCGCAGAAAAAGGCATTAATGAGTCATTGAATAAAAAATTGGATGGCGGAATTTATTTAAAGGGAAATTTGAAAAAATTAACGATTACAGACATATCGCCACGACAAGCGGAAATTTTGGTAAGGGTACAAATTAGTGGTAAAGTTGGTGTATCAACACTCGATAATAAGTAAGTTGCATCTTGTAAATGCATAAAAAAAAGGCGATCCATGGATCGCCTTTTTTAGTATAAATTAAATTTGGGATTAACCAATTTTAGCAATTAGATCAGCAACTCTAGCGCTGTAGCCAGTTTCGTTGTCGTACCAACCAACAACTTTAGCAGTGTTTCCAATTACTTGAGTTAAATCAGAATCGAAAATACAGCTATGTCTGTTACCAATGATATCAATGCTCACGATAGGGTCTGTATTATACTCTAAAATGCCTTTTAAGCTAGTTTCAGAAGCAGCCTTCATTGCAGCGTTAATTTCTTCAACAGTAGCAGCAGTTTTCAAGTTCACAGTGAAATCTGTTACTGATCCATCTGGAATAGGAACACGCATTGCGTTACCGTTCAATTTGCCTTTCAGATGTGGTAAAACCAATCCTACAGCTTTTGCAGCACCAGTGCTTGTAGGCACAATGCTATAAGCAGCAGCACGAGCTCTGCGCAAATCTTTGTGAGGAGAATCTTGTAAATTCTGATCAGAAGTATACGCGTGAATGGTCGTCATGAAACCACTTTCAACACCAAATGCTTCGTCCAATACTTTAACCATCGGAGCTAAGCAGTTTGTTGTGCAAGATGCATTGCTCATGATTGTTTCAGTACCGTCAAGAATATTGTCGTTCACACCCAAAACAACTGTTTTACAATCGCCAGTTGCAGGAGCGGAAATCACAACTTTCTTAGCACCAGCCTCAATGTGAGCGTTTGCTTTAGCAGCATCGGTAAAGAAACCAGTACTTTCAAGTACTACGTCTACACCCATTTCGCCCCAAGGAAGATTTTTAGGATCTCTCTCAGCCAAAGCTTTAATTTTTTTACCGTTAATGATCAAATGTTGATCATCGTGAGAAACGGTACCGTTGAATTTACCGTGTACTGAGTCGTATTTTAACAAATGCGCCAAAGTTGCATTGTCTGTTAAGTCGTTGATAGCAACAACTTCAACTCCTGGTTTTTCAATTAAAAATTTGAATGCGTGACGACCGATACGTCCAAATCCATTGATGGCTACTTTCATGATTGATGGTTTTTATTAGTGGTGCAAAAATACAATTAATAATTTAAAAAACTTAACCTCTTGGTTTTAATGGTCTAATTTCTAAGTTAACGTGATGGAAATTGTTCGGCGATTTAAGCGCGTAAACAATTTGTCCAGCCACATCCTCAGGCATGAGCATGTTGTCGTGGGCTTGAATATTTTCAGAATGTCTGAAGAAATCGGTTTTTACTGAACCAGGATAAACACAAGTTACTTTAACACCAAAATCTCTCACTTCTTTGTAAAGCGCATCGCTAAATCCCCTTACTGCAAATTTTGTGGCGTTATACCCAGATACTTGAGGATAACCCTCCAATCCTGCAATTGAAGAAATGTTAATGATATGCCCCAAACCTTGTTTTTTCATTGATGGTAAAACCATTTTTGTTGCATAAAACAAGCCATTTACATTGGTATTAAACATGGTATGCCATTGCTCTAAAGGCAGTTCTTCGCAAAAACCAAAATAACCTAAACCCGCATTGTTAATGAGGATGTCAATTTTTTCGTGTTTGGCTAAAATGGTGTTAAAAACAGACTCAACTTGATCGAAATGTTGAACATCAGCTTTCAAACATGTGTAATTTTCATGCGAAATGGTGCATCCACTTCTGCAAATTCCATAAACAATTGCGCCTTCGGCTAATAATTGTTCAACACAGCACAAACCAATTCCTTTGTTTGCACCAGTAATCACGGCTATTTTATTCTTTAAATCCATATTCTTTAAACGTTTAAATTGAGTAATTTTTGAATGTCATTTTCCTTGTTGTTCCAATCAAATTCAAGAGAAACAGTCCTGTTTTTATTGTTTTCTGAAGAATATTGATAGGTTTTATCATAATAAACGAGCAACTTATCAATCCATTTATCAAATTCACCATTCTCTAAAAAGACAACCGCTTCGTTTACATTTTGACCACCAAGTTTTTTTCTGAGTATCATTGTTTTATCAAGTAACAATTGAATATCAAAATGAGCGTATTCTTTCATCAATCTTTTTACTCTGGTGATTTTGTCTACTTGAACTTCAATGATTTTAGCTTCTTGCATTTGATTCCAAAAATCT
Source organism: uncultured Bacteroidota bacterium (assembly GCA_903879775.1). Lineage (GTDB taxonomy): Bacteria > Bacteroidota > Bacteroidia > NS11-12g > UBA955 > VMCP01. The sequence continues at coordinate 12,646 of CAIRMY010000073.1, read as the reverse complement.
TGGGGCATGAAACATTGACCAATGAGTCTACTTTCGTTTTCTATGTAAACGGGCTCTGCTTTGTTTAAGCCCAGAATTGCGAGTCCCAACGAATTCTCGTATGCCTCTGTGGAAGGTTGTGGCGGATACCCAAGTCCCCCAAAAGCGCTGCCTTTATGAAAAGCCAAACCTTCTAAATCAATCATTTGAGCTCCGTTTTTTTGCAAAAGATGCAAAATTTCTGTTTTGCCACTGCCAGTGCGACCACTTACAATTTTTAAATTGAGGGGAATGCTAAATTGACTTTGAATGAAATTTCTGAAGGATTTGTATCCCCCAAAAAGCAAATTGGGCTTTTGGCCACTCCAAGCATAAATTGTGGAACTGATTTGACTTCTTAGTCCGCCACGCCAGCAGTAAAATAGTAGTTTTTTGCCTTCAATCTCGGCGTCTTTGAATTGTTGGAACAGTGTAGCCATTTTAGGACCTACAAGTTCTAAACCAAGAGAAACAGCCTCTTCACGGCCTTTTTGTTTATAACAAGTGCCAATGAGAATGCGATGTTCGTTGGTAAGTAGGGGTATGTTAATGGCACCCGTAATGTGTGCTTTTTGAAATTCAGATTCGCTGCGAACATCAACCCATTGAAACGCAGATTTTTGTTTTAAGGCGTCTTCAATATGGATTGATTTTACAGACATGTTAACCAACGATTTCTAATACCGACCTGTAAGCGAAAACTTTATCGCCATATTTTGCCAGTGTTTTAGATTGCAAAGTTGGACCGAATTCTGATCTATAAAATTCTAATTTTTCAAGACTTTCGCAAGTATATTGAATTGCATAGTTAATTCCCTCTTCGTCTAGTCCAGGATTATGGAGTCTCAAAATTTTATATTCAAGAAAACAGCCTGTTTCAATAACTTCTGGAATGTGTTCAGTTTTCATCCACTGAAGCCATTCTTCGGCCATTTCTTTTTCAACGTTACAAGTTACGTTGTAGATAATCATAATGCTTTAATGCGAATGTTATAGCTTTCCATGATAAGGTTTGCCAACAACTTTTTACTCGCATTCTCAGCGGTAGAAAAGGCTTCTGCTTCATTAGTGGCTTCAATATTCATGGTAATAAATTTACCAACGCAAACCTCATTTACATTGTTTAAACCAATAGAAGGCATGCTGTGTGTAACGGCTTTACCTTGTGGGTCTAATAAGCCTTTTTTAGGAAGGATTTCAATTTCAGCTAGGAATTTCACACTGCAAAAATACCATAAATTCATCGTTTCAATGTAATTTAGCGAAAAATTATGAAGCGTTTTTCAAATAGACTGTGGTTGGCACTTTGTTTACTTGCCTTATTGTTGGTTTTTGCTGTGTTTTATTATCTAAAAAATGATGGTTTTAATTCAACAAATCAATTGGCTCAACAATCATTAGAAAACAAGATCGATACCACTAGTATAGTGCATAAGGAAGGGCTTGTTCTTTCTGATGCCGATTATGTGATTCAACAAACTGAAAAGCCTGATTTATTGCTCGTTGGTAAATCTTACAAAACCAAATATACAAGTTTGTCTACCTTGGTTGCAGGTACTTCCCGACCTGTTTTAGAGTTTATCAATGCCAATCAATTGATATTGAAAGGATCAATCATGAGTGTTTACAATGAAATTCCAAATGAGCAAAACGAAATGGAAATTTTTGTTGGTATTCCTGTCAATAAAAAAGTAAATACCCCCGAATTTGAATATCGAACATTAAAAGGTGGAAAATTTCATAAAGCAACAATTAACGCTGAAATGGGAAAAGCAGCTAAAATTTGGCAAGTTGTAGCGGATCAATTGGTAAAAAATGGCCAACAAATTACATATCCAATTTTTGAGTATCCTTCCGACTCAAGAAATAGCGAAATGACAACCGTTATAACTCAAAGCAATTTACTTTTACCCGTAAAATAATAGAAATGATTATACCTCATTATTTATCTAAAGGAGATACAATTGGAATCATTGCGCCTGCAAGGTTTATAAAGCCAAATGAAGTGTCTGCATTTAGAAAATGGGCTCAGTCTTGTGGTTGGAATGTGGTTACATCTCCAAATTTATTTGGAGAAAATCACCAATTTTCGGGTTCTATTGATGAACGTGTGAGCGACATCCGTTGGGCATTAGAAAATACAGATATAAAAGCTGTATTTTGTGCGAGAGGTGGTTACGGCTGCACTCAATTGTTAGAATCTTTAGATAAAGTTGACTTTGCGTTAAATCCAAAATGGTGGGTAGGCTTTTCAGATATTACAACCTTGCATTTGACAATTCAAAATCAGGGAATGGCTTCCATTCATGGACCGATGGTCATGCAATTTAATCTCGAAAATCACTTTAATGAATCCAATCAACGACATTTATACAATGCTTTAACTGGTGGCGTAAATCATATAGGATTGAGAAATCTAGAAATTGTAAACAAGGCAGATTTTGAAGGACAATTGGTGGGTGGAAATTTGTCGTTACTTTTTGCCAACAGTGGAATTTTGAGCAAAAATTACGAAGGTAAAGTACTTCTAATTGAGGATTTAGATGAGTATTATTATCATATCGATCGAATGATTTGTTCTTTAAAATTGGCAAAAACATTCCAAGGAATTAAAGCATTAATTGTTGGTTCAATGATAGACATGCGCGACAATACGATTCCATTCGGAAAAAATGTAAAAGAAATTATTTTGGAACACCTTGAAAATGAAGGGTTTCCAATTATTTTTGATTTTCCTTCGGGTCACGACAAACAAAATGTTGCGTTAAAATTGGGAATGAATTGTACATTTGAAGGATATACTTTTTCACAAATCTAAATATTTTGATTTCTAGTAAAACCTATATTGCATTAACCAAATTCGGCATCGTTGGCGGATTGTCATTTCTCATTGACATTTCATTATATTATGTATTAAGTCAATTTTTACCAACATCTGTTGCCAAAAGTTTAGGAATTCTTGTGGCTACCTATGTGAATTACCAATTAAATAAACATTGGACATGGGGTCAAAAAGACAGCAACAAAGGTCGTTTAGCAAAATATTTATTGTTGTATTTGGCAAGTGGTTTAACGAATGTAGCAACCAATGAAATACTATTGCATTTAATTCCTGATGCTGAATTAGCAACAAACCTAATAGCTCCCAATACAAATAAAATTATAAAGCATATTTTTAGTGTTAAGGTTGATAAAATTGCTGCTGTTCTTGGAGCTACAATCATGGGTATGGTCATTAACTTTTTAGGACAGAAACTTTGGGTGTTTACAGAAAAAGAGAATTAAACTCTTTTTCATGAATTACTATCGTTAAATTTGTAACATAATATTACTCTGCTTAGGCAGATTAAATTAAATATATATAATATGTCTTGTTCATCATGTGGTACTAAAAGTGGCGGTTGCGCACCCTCGGGGTGTCAGAGCAACGGAACTTGTGGAACAAGCGGCTGTAATGCATTAAATGTCTATGACTGGTTTAAGGACATGGACCTTCCGGATGGTTATAAACCATTTGATATTGTTGAAGTTAGATTTAAAGGCAGCCGCAAAGAGTTCTACAGGAACACTCATAATTTAGATTTGTTCACCGGCGATTACGTTGTGTGTGAAGGTAGTTTAGGATACGATATTGGAACAGTTTCTGCCACTGGCGAAATTGTGCGTCTTCAATTGAAGAAATACCGTGTTCGTGAAGATTCAGAAGAATTGATGCCAATTCTTCGTGTTGCCAATGAAAGAGATATTGAAAAATATGATCTTGCTAAGGCTAAAGAAAACAGTACCTTAGAAAAGGCCAGAACAATTTCTTTCGAATTAAATTTGGCAATGAAAATCTCTGATATTGAGTTTCAAGGCGATGGTCGAAAAGTTATTTTCTTCTATACTGCCGAATCTCGTGTCGATTTCCGTGAACTCATTAAGCGTTATGCGGATGAGTTTAAGGTGAAAATTGAAATGCGCCACATTAGTTACAGAGAAGAAGCTTCTCGCTTAGGTGGTATTGGAGTTTGCGGAAGAGAATTGTGTTGTTCAACTTGGTTAACCGATTATAAACAAGTGAATACCGGTGCTGCTCGTTCTCAAAATTTGAGTATCAACATGGAAAAATTGGCTGGTCAATGTGGCCGTTTGAAATGTTGCTTGAATTACGAGCTCGATATGTATTTGGAGGCAACTGAAGCTTTCCCTAAAGCAAAAATTGTTAAAATTGATACCGTTACTGGTACCGCTTTTGCCCGTAAAACCGATATTTTAAAACAATTGATGTGGTTCTCCTACGATGATAGTCAAACTTGGATTCCTTTACCGGTTGATAAGGTAAATGAGTGCATGGAAGAGAATAAAAATGGTGTTCAGGTTGCTACTTTAGCTGATTTGGCTCCAGCTAACGAAATTTTGGCGAAAATTATTGCCGATGAAAAAGCCAACGACTTTATTGATAATGCTGAATTGTTGAAGGACAATGAATTTGGGGGACTTAAGAAGCTCGACAATCATAAAGGTCCGCGAGATAAAAATAACCGCAATAGAAATAACAACCAGCGCAGAGAGGGCGGTAACAATCCTCAAAATCTCAATCAAAAACCAGGTTTTGATAAAAATAAGCCAAACCCAAATCAACAAAATAGGCCTAATCACAATCAGAATAAACCGGCTTCAGATGTTTCTGCCAATGGACCAGTAAATCAACCTACGAACCAAGCACCAAATACAAATCCGAATCAACAAAATAGAAATCCAAACCATCATAAAAATCGTAAACCTTTTAACAAAAACAAAGGTCCGAGAAACAATGGTCCTGGGGGTGGAAACCCAGGTGGAACACCACCACCTCCTCCGCCACAAGCATAATTTAAGTCAAAAAAATAGGCCGCTAAAAGCGGCCTATTTTTTTAGATCTATTTTTGACGTTTCCTCATTCTTTTTTCCTTTTTAGCAATCATACGAGTCGCTTTTTTCATTTGTTCTGGTGTTAAAACAGTGGTTAACTCACTCTTATGATTTTCTTGGATGGATTGTTTGCGTTGATTGACCTCTGCCTTCAATTGGTCTTTCTGTTGAATCATTTTTAGGTTTGCTTCTTTCACTTTCGGAATTTGAGCATCTGTTAAATTCAAAGATTTTTTCATTCTTTCGGTTAGTTTATCAGCTTTTTGCTCAGTTGTTAATTTGTCACTTTTTTCAGTTTGCGCGTTAACCATTCCAGTTAATCCAATCGCAAGAATTACAAACATTGTTTTCATAAAATATTGTTCTTTTGTTAAAGACCTTTCATACTACAAACGAAAAAAATCCATAAAAGTTACATCTAAGGCTCTTTAGCGCAACTTTATCTATGAAACATGTCATTTGCGGGTCGAGAGGAGAAAATATCCCTCAAGAGAAAAGAAATGGCAAATTCGGTAGGCTCGAGAATGGAATACATAAAAAAACCCTTGAAATGATATCAAGGGTTTCTAAAATGATAAGTTCGTTACTATTTTAGTACGACAAATACATGCTTTTTTGCTTGTATAATTCTCTAAACAAAGGATCTTTTAAGTCTTTAATAAATAAAATAGCCTCTCCGGTGCTTTTCATTTCAGGACCTAATTCTCTGCTAACATTCGGGAATTTATCGAAACTAAAGACTGGCTGCTTGATAGCCCAACCAGTAGGTCGGTTTGGAATTTTAAAGTCAGTCACTTTATTTACACCGAGCATTACTTTCATTGCCATGTTTACATAAGGAACATCGTAAGCTTTGCAAATAAAAGGAACAGTTCTAGATGCTCTAGGGTTGGCTTCGATCACATGAACAATTTCATTTTTAATTGCGAACTGAATGTTTAAGAGCCCTTTAACATTTAAAGCTTTCGCAATTTTAATGGTGTACTCTTCCATTTGTGCCAAAACATTTTCGCTCAAATTAAAAGGAGGCAATACAGCGCTACTATCACCACTATGAATTCCAGCGGGTTCAATATGTTCCATCATACCAATGATATGAACATTTTCGCCATCGGAAATACAATCAGATTCTGCTTCTTCAGCGCGATCTAAGAAATGGTCAATTAATACCCGGTTTCCAGGTAAATCTCCAAGCAGTTTTACAACTGCTTTTTCTAAATCTTCATCGTTTATTACAATCACCATACCTTGACCCCCAAGCACATAGCTCGGACGAACAAGAACAGGGTAACCTACTTTATTTGCAATTTTTATCGCTTCTTCAGCATCTAAGGCTACACCATATTTAGGATAAGGGATTTCCAATTCAGCCAACAAATCGCTAAATCTTCCTCTATCTTCGGCAATATCCATGTTGTCATAAGATGTACCAATAATTTTAACCCCTTTTTCGTGAAGTTTTTCTGCAAGCTTGAGTGCAGTTTGTCCCCCTAATTGAACAACAACGCCTTCTGGTTTTTCATTTTCAATGAGTTCCCACAAGTGTTCCCAATAAACTGGTTCGAAATAAAGCTTATCGGCCATGTCGAAATCGGTACTTACTGTTTCAGGGTTGCAGTTAATCATGATTGCTTCATAACCGGACTCTCTTGCAGCCAAAATTCCGTGAACACAAGAATAATCGAATTCAATACCTTGTCCAATTCGATTGGGCCCACTTCCTAAAACAAAAACTTTTTTGTTGTTCGTGAAAACACTTTCGTTTTCTTGTTCGAATGTAGAGTAAAAATAATTTGTAGGGCTTGGAAATTCGGCGCTACAAGTGTCAACCATTTTGTAAACACGTTTAATGCCAATTTCTTTTCTTTTGATATAAACGTCATCGGCTTGGGTGTTTCCGCCCATGAGCCAAGCTATTTGTTCGTCGGAATATCCTTTTTCTTTTGCAGTTTTTAGAACTGAATAAGGAATATTGTCTAAGTTAAATCTTCTAATTTCGGTGTCGGTTTTTACCAAATCTGCAATTTGTTCGAGGAACCAACGATCTATTCGCGTAATTTTTTGAACAGAAGAAATTGGAACGCCCAATGACAATGCGTCTTTAATTTGGAAAATTCTATTCCAACTCGCATGTTCTAATCCATGCACAAGCTCTTCAAGATTTCGGCTACCTTTTCCATCGGCGCCCAATCCGTGGCGGCCAATTTCTAAACTCTGGCAAGCTTTCTGCAAAGCTTCTTGGAAACTTCTACCGATTGCCATAACCTCTCCTACACTCTTCATCTGAAGGCCAAGGGTTTTATCTGATCCATGAAACTTGTCGAAATTCCAACGTGGAATTTTAACAATTACATAGTCAATAGCTGGCTCAAAGAATGCACTGGTTGTTTTTGTTACCGGATTCTTAAGTTCATCTAAGTAATAACCGATCGCTAATTTTGCTGCTATTTTTGCAATTGGATAACCTGTGGCTTTAGAAGCTAATGCTGAACTTCTACTCACTCGAGGGTTGATTTCAATTGCAATGATGTCTTCATTTTCAGGATTTACAGAGAATTGCACGTTGCAACCTCCTGCAAAAACACCCATAGAACGCATCATTTTAAACGATAAATCTCTCATTTTTTGGAACGTTGTATCGCTTAGAGTCATTGCAGGTGCAACTGTAATGCTATCGCCGGTATGGATGCCCATTGGGTCAAAATTTTCAATGGTGCAAATGATCGCAATATCATCTTTTGAATCGCGAAGCAATTCTAATTCGTATTCCTTCCACCCAAGCACTGCTTTTTCAACCAATACTTCGTGAACAGGACTTGCTTCTAATCCGCGTTGTAAAGCGCGATCAAATTCTTCTTTTTTATGTACAAAACTTCCTCCTGTACCGCCAAGGGTATAGCTCGGGCGAATCACTAGAGGGAAACCAATTCTTTGTGCAATTTCTTTTCCTTCCAAGTAACTATTTGCTACCTGACTTGGAGCAACACCAACGCCTAGCTCTACCATCAACTTTCTGAACTTTTCACGATCCTCCATGTTGTCGATAGCGGCAATATTTACCCCAATAATGCGACAGTTATACTTTTCCCACAACCCAATTTCTTCAACTTCTTTTGCTAAATTTAAGGCCGTTTGGCCTCCCATTGTTGGCAATACAGCATCGATTTTGTTTTCTTTGAGAATTTGTTCAATACTTTGAACGGTTAATGGCAACAAATAAACGTGATCTGCGTTTATTTTGTCGGTCATGATTGTCGCCGGATTGCTGTTTATGAGCGATACAGTGATGCCTTCTTCTCTTAGGCTTCTTGCTGCTTGTGAGCCAGCATAATCGAATTCACAGGCTTGGCCAATAATAATTGGACCACTGCCAATTATGAGAACGTGTTTTATAGAGTTGTCTTTTGGCATATTGCAAAAATTAGGCAAAGTTAGAGGTCTCTTGCGAATTTTCTAACAATGTTGATAAATGTTGTTAGAAAAGAATGAATGCGATATACTCTAAAAAGAAGAGTATCCAATAGCTCATATAAAATTTTTTAACCTCTATGGCATTGTTAGTGTTTAACTTATAAGATATCGTTATAAAATATATGAGTGCTAGACTATGATAAATGCCAAATGAAAGATGATTTGTTTTTGCCAAGATCGGATCTGGAGATGAATTCAATACAAATAAATTTGGCCAAAATGAATAAAAAACACAAAGCAAATAAGCCAATCCAACAATCATGGTTCCCAACCTTAATGCTGTTTTTTTACCATGTTTTACCGATAAGGTTTTGATATTGTTATTTTTATCACCGTCAACATCCGGAATGTCTTTGAACCAAGCAATTCCAACACTGAAAGCACTTATAAAAACTGTTAGCAACGCAATTTTAGGATTGAAGTTGATTGGTAAACCATACTTCGATACATAGAAGTGGATGTAAATTCCGATGTTTATCAACGGTCCTCTCACAAGTGCAATGGCAGTTGCGGCCCAAAAATGATATCGTTTTAATCGAACCGGTGGCATGGTGTACAAGCTTCCAATGATGGCAATGCCTGTGACAAGTCCCCCAAAAAATAAATTCTGAAAATAAGAAAACACGAGTGAAATCATGAGTGCGAAAATCACAATTTTTTTGGCGTCAACCATACTCAACTCTTGTGTTACAAGTGGTAAATTGGGTTTGTTTACTCTGTCAATTTCGATGTCGTAAATTTGATTTAACCCAGTAATATACACGTTGCAAGCCACACAACTAATGATGGTTAATGTAAAAGTTGTAAAATTCCAAGGCATTACAAGTGAATTCGCGTGGTTCGATAAGAAGAACAGCGTAAATACACTGATGCAAGTACCAATGACGGTATGCGGTCTGCTGAATTTCCAAATTATGTGTAAGTTTTTCAAAATCAATTTCAAATATTTAACAAATATGGATGATTTTTGTTGTTCTTTATTATGCAATTTCCAATTCACATCATAGGTTATCTCTTATTGTCGGTTTTTACAATCGCTATGAGTTTGGTATGGGTGAAATTCTTTCCTGCTAAGAAATTTTTTAGCCGAAAAGTACTGCATGTGGTCTCTATTTTTATCTTGTCAATTTGTATTGAGCAACTGAATTTAGTGTATTTGAATCAATTTATTGGCTTATTATTCGTAATTGAATTGAGCTTGCTCTTTGCTGTGCATTATGGATTTTTTCATTCGGAGGGACGTAAAAGCTGGGGAATCGTTTATTTCTTGCCCCCTACAATTTTGCTATTGTGGTTATTTCCAAGTCAGATTTTTCTAATCTCTGTGAGTTTGAAAATTTTGGCATTTTCAGATGGATTTTCGGCAATTATTGGTCGCATTTTTCAAAATGAATTAAAATTGCAACTTCAGGTTGAAGTTGGAAACTCGTTTTGGAAAAAATTGGCTCAATTCAATCATATTACTTGGGGAAGTGATTCAAAAACATTCATTGGCTCGTTTGTATTTTTTGTATCAACAACTGTTATTCTTGGCGATACCCAAATTCCCTTTCAATGGATTCTGTTTAGTGCGTTTGTGCTAACGAGTACAGAGTTGTTGTGCGGAAAAGGTAGCGACAATCTTTTCATTCCTTTGCTATCGTTTGCTTTAATTCAATTTTCTAAGAATCATTTATTCGTTGAGCTGGATTATTGGGTCATAGCGGTAGGTGTGCTATTGTTGTTGATGGTTATAAACTTCAAGTTTAAATGGTTGAGCCAGTCTGGTTTTGTGTTTGCCGCCATTTTGGGTTCAATTGTGTTGATGAATGGCATGTCGCTTTGGCCGCTAATCGTATTTTTTTTGTTGGGTACATTGAGCGGTAAATTGAATAAATCTGACATTTCAGATGCAAAGCATTCCAAGCCGAGAGATGCTATCCAGGTATTGGCGAATGGTGGTGGTGTGCTAGTGCTTGTTTTGATTCAAACGCTTTTAGATCCCTCAGAAAATTTAGATACATTTATGTTGGTATCGGTTGCGGTAGCATGTTCAGACACGCTTAGCAGTGAAATAGGAATGCGTTTTGGGAAAAAGGCTTACAACATTTTCACATGGCGTGAAGTTCCGAAGGGTTTATCGGGCGGTGTGTCAATTCCAGGTTTTGTTGGCGCCGTGATTGGTGCTTTTGCAATTGCATTGTTTGGGGGCAATGAATTTGGTTTTATTTTATTTTGGGGGATAATGGGTTCGATTATTGACAGCATTTTAGGAATGCTATTTCAAGCGAAGTATAATCATGCAGGGGTTTTGAGTGATCGAAAAGAGGGAGAATTGGTAAAAGGATATGCTTTTGTGACCAATGATTTGGTGAATTTCACCGGCAATATGGTTGTGTTCATTTTGATTATAATACAGTTTATTGTGTCTGCATTATTGAGTTGAAAATTCGAGCATCGTAATGCTTTTGATGGTGGAGGTCAGTTGAACTGCGGCATAAATTTCGTCGGTTGTAAATTCTAATTCTCTGCACTTTTCTTCATGGTGAATGGTGCATACTTGGCAGTTATTCACAATGGAAATGCATAGTGCTAATATTTCAAAAGTTTTTTTTCCAAAATTTGGCTTTGCTTTCGATGTCATTTTGAGTCCGCTCGGTTTTTGAAGATATGCTTCTTGGTTTACAAAGTGCTTGAATTTATATAGGGTATTGTTCATGCTCATGATTGATACGGTTGCTTGGATATCGATAAGTTCATCATCGGAAAGCAAATTTTGGGAATCAAACGCGATTAGAATATTCTTGAGGTTGAAATTTTTTTCATTAGTGGCAATTGCAATTGCAATAGACAGTGCCAATTTTTTAGATAGTAAAGTGTTGTTGAGTTGATTTTGAAGGTTGCTACAAATGTCATAATTTATCTTATGATCTTTTGTTAGACTAAGGAAGTTTGACTTGTTTAGAATATTGAGAATAAGATTATTCATAGGGGCAAAGTAAGTAAATATAAGGTGTAATGCAATTATTGGATACAAAAATGAGCGAGATTGGATTTCAATTTTTTGCAGATTGAATTGTCATTGTAGATACATGAATTAAAATAAAATAGAAATTGGTATTGTTTTTGTTGTGAATGGTTGGTATCGTAAATTAAATCGAATTTTGCGTTAAAATATTAGTTGTTTTGGTGATAAATGCAAATGATATTGTCTAAATTAATGAACGATGTATAAAATAATATTTTTTCTGATAATATGAAAAGGTATCTTTGTTGTGAATTCAATGTGAATAAGTTTAGTTTATCTAAAGAAAATATTTAATATCAGTATATGAAATTAATCAATAAAATAGGTTGGTCATTTGGACTAACAAAATTGAAGAAAGAGGCCTGGTTAGTGCTGTTTTTCTTATGTTTACAGGGGGTTGCCTGGGGACAAGCGACGGTGAGTTATGATTCATCAAACGCTGATTGTTCAACATCAAATGGTTCAATTACAGTAAGTATAACTTCGGGTGTTGCAAATTACAAATATGAGCTGTATGATTTTGCAACTTCTACTTTGTTGTCTTCAACATCTACTAGTAGTGCGTCTAATGTTTTTGGTTCCTTAGCCAATAAAGTCTATACTATCAAAACATATGACAATAATGGAAGTAACTTGGTGAACACTCAAAATGTTTACTTGAAAGATTTGAGTGTTTCAGTTCTAAGCCAAACTACAGTATCTTGTTTTGGTGGTACTGATGGACAAGTAACATTAAAAGGTGCAGGTGGAACTCAATTTTCTCCTTCGGGATATTATTACAAAATCTCATCCGGAACCTGGGGTTCGAGCAATGTTCTTTCAGGATTTGCGGCGGGAACTTATTCATTGCAAATTCAAGATTTTACCGGCTGTGTTAAGTCAATAAGTGTGACAATAATTGAAAATAGTCAATTGTCTTTTTCTGTAACATCCAAAAATAATGTATCCTGTTATAATGGTAGCAATGGTTCATTTCAGATTGTTGCAAATGGTGGCGTTACTCCTTATAAATACAAAATTAATTCGGGAACCTTACAAGTATCAAATTTGTTTTCTTCATTAACTGCTGGTAATTACAGTGTTGTGGTTGAAGATAACTTGGGTTGTCAGACAAGTAATAATACAACAATTACTCAACCTACTCAAATTTCATTGGTATTAACAACCAATAACATTACGTGTAATGGATTGATAAATGGAAGTGTTTCAGTAAGTCCTTCGGGCGGAACTGCACCATACACATATTCATGGGCAGGT
>CAIRMY010000072.1 GCA_903879775.1 uncultured Bacteroidota bacterium | reverse complement strand
TGTTGAAAGTGTTTCAAAATGCAACTGGTAAATCTGCCTTCGATGCCTTTGATCAGTTTGATCCAAAATCGTTGGCAGCCGCAAGTATTGGACAAGTTCACTTGGCTTCTAAGGATGGAAAACAATACGCTGTGAAAATTCAATATCCAGGAATTTCAGATTCTATTCAAAGCGATTTAAGAATGGTTAAGCCAATTGCAAATGCCATGTTTGGATTATCTGAAAAGGAAATGAAAAAGTATTTTCAAGAAGTTGAAGAAAAACTCATTGAAGAAACGGATTATCATTTGGAACTTAAAAGAGGACAAGAAATAGCAGAAGCTTGTGTGCATTTAGAAAATATTTATTTCCCTAAATATTACCCAGAACTTAGTTCAGGCAAAGTATTGGTCATGGACTATATTCAAGGTCAACACTTGAAAGAATTCTTGGATACCAATCCCTCACAAGAAGAAAAAAACATTGCCGCTCAAGCGCTGTGGGATTTTTATGAATTTCAATTACATCAATTAAAATCGATTCATGCTGATCCACATCCTGGAAATTTTTTATTTGATGGAAATGGTAATGTTGGGATTATTGATTTTGGTTGTATCAAGGTAGTGCCAGAAGATTTTTATGTGAATTATTTTCCACTTTTAATTGAAGAAGTTCAAAATAATCCTAAACTCATTGGGAAGCTGATGAAAGAAATTGAAATTATTTTCCCTGCTGATAGTCAAGAAATTATTGATGAATTATCGGCAGCATTTTTAAAAATGACAACCTTGTTGAGTCGTCCATTTAAATCAGAAAAGTTTCAATTTACGTATGATTTCTTGGATGAAATTTACGCTACAGGAGAAGAAATTTATCAAATTCCAGAGGTTAAAAAACCTACACAACCAAGGGGAAGCAAACATGCACTTTATGTAAACCGAACATATTTTGGTATTTATAGTATCATGGCAGATTTGAATGCCGAAATCAATACAAAACCAGGTGACTGGAAAAACGAATTGTTAAAGCATCACAACTTGTTGTGATGCTTTAATTTAATGTTAGATTTTCACATCTAACGTAAACAAAATAGATCTTGCATCTGATGGCATTACGCCAGGACCTGGATAACCACCGGCACGACGTGTGAAATATTTTTGATTCGTTAAATTGTTAATCGCAATTTTAATGAATATGTCTTTTTTAAGATTTACTTTTAAATTTAAATCGCAAATTGAATACTCTGGAATGAGTCCATTTTGTGCGTTTGATGAAATTGTGGTTGTATTTAAAGCATCATTAAATGTTTGATCTACATAGCTATATTGGATGCCAACATTGAATAATTCTTGACCCATTTTTTCATTCAAGTAGGCAAAGTTAATTCCAGTTCTGAGAATATTTCTAGGGGCGTTTTCAATGAAGTTATTGTTGATGTTTTTAGTTTCATTCAACCCCGCATTATTTTTCATAGTTACGTTAAAGTCTTGGTAACGGGCGTCATTAAATGAATACGAAACGAACACGGGCATTTTTAGATTCTTTTTCATAGATGTGTTTGCCATTACATCAATTTCAAGCAATGCTTCTAACCCTGCAGTGATGCTATTTCCAACATTTGTTTTTAATGTGTATGCTTTATTGTTCGCATCGTAGAG
>CAIRMY010000071.1 GCA_903879775.1 uncultured Bacteroidota bacterium | reverse complement strand
CGGTAAAACTACTTTGGTTGACAAAATGCTTCACCAAGCCCAACTTTTTCGTGAGAATCAAGAAGTTGGAGAATTAATTCTCGACAACAACGATTTAGAGCGTGAGCGTGGTATTACCATCCTTGCGAAAAACGTAAGTGTTATTTGGAAAGATACAAAAATCAACATCATTGACACTCCTGGTCACGCCGATTTTGGTGGTGAGGTTGAGCGTGTGTTAAACATGTGTGATGGCGTATTGCTATTGGTTGATGCATTTGAAGGTCCAATGCCTCAAACCCGATTTGTTTTGCAAAAAGCACTTGCTCTTGGTAAAAAACCTATTGTTGTAATTAACAAGGTAGACAAACCAAACTGTGATCCTGACAAAACCCATGACGATATTTTCGATTTGTTTTTCAATTTAGAAGCAAACGAAGACCAATTAGATTTTACAACCGTTTTCGGTTCAGGTAAAAATGGTTGGTTTGGTCCTGATTTTAGAACCCCAACGGAAGATTTATCTTTCTTGATGGATACAATTATTGACGTAATTCCTGCTCCTGTAGTTGAAGAAGGAACAGTTCAATTGCAAATTACAAGCTTAGATTTTAGTAGTTACACCGGCCGTATTGCCGTTGGTAGATTGAAACGCGGACATTTAAAGGAAAACATGCCTATTACTTTGGTAAAAAGAGATGGTAAACTTGAGCGTCAACGTGTTAAAGAACTTTATACCTTTAGCGGTCTTGGTAAATTAAAAACTACAGACGTTTTTTCGGGAGACATTTGTGCAATTACAGGAATTGAAAACTTTGAAATTGGCGATACAATTGCCGATTTTGAAAACCCCGAAGCATTGCCAACAATGAAAATTGATGAGCCAACAATGAGTATGTTGTTTGCCATTAACAATTCTCCTTTCTTTGGTAAAGAAGGAAAACATGTGACTTCTCAAAAAATTCGTGAGCGTTTATACAAAGAAACTGAGAAAAACTTGGCATTGAGAGTAGAAGACACGAACAGTGCAGACCAATTCTTGGTTTTTGGTAGAGGAATTCTTCATTTAGGCGTATTGGTTGAAACTATGCGTAGAGAAGGTTACGAGTTACAAGTAGGACAACCCCGTGTTATTTTGAAAGAAATTGATGGCAAAAAACATGAACCTATTGAGATTTTAACTGTTGACGTACCTGAACACCACAGTGGTAAAGTGATTGAATATGTGAGCCAACGCAAAGGCGAAATGTTAAGTATGGTGCCAAAAGGTGATATGGTAAGATTGGAGTTTGAAATTCCTTCAAGAGGTTTGATGGGATTAAGAAACAACTTACTTACAGCCACTCAAGGTGAAGCCATTATGGCGCATCGCTTTAAAGCATTTGAACCTTGGAAAGGAACAATGCCAACCCGTATTAATGGAGTCTTAATTTCTAAAGAAAAAGGATTTTCTACCGGGTATAGTATGGATAAATTGAAAGACCGTGGAAATTACTTCATTCATCCTGGTGCTGATATTTATACTGGTCAAATTGTTGGCGAACACATTAAACCAGGAGATTTGGTTTTGAATTTGTGTACTGCAAAACAAATGACAAACTTCCGTGCTGCGGGAAAAGACGACAATACAGTTTTGGCGCCACCTAAAGAATTCAATTTAGAAGAGGCAATGGAATACATTCAAGAGGATGAATATGTAGAGGTAACACCTGATAATATTCGCTTGAGAAAAATCATCCTTGACGAAAACGAACGCAAACGTGCGGGCAGTAAAGCCTTACTTGGATAAAAATAACTTATATTCGCAAAAACATAAATAACCATGAAATTTGATATAGCTGTCATCGGAAGTGGACCTGGTGGTTACGTAGCTGCCATCCGCGCTTCTCAGTTAGGCAAAAAAGTTGCCATCATCGAAAAAGCCGACTTGGGCGGTGTTTGTTTAAACTGGGGTTGTATTCCAACCAAAGCACTTATAAAAAGTGCCCAAGTTTTTGATTATATTAACCATGCAGCTGATTATGGAATTACCGTTGGTGATTTCAAATCTGACTTCGATGGCATGATCAAACGTAGCCGAGGTGTTGCCGATGGAATGAGCAAAGGAATTGCCTTCTTAATGAAGAAAAACAAAATTGAAGTTCTCAAAGGAACTGCAAAATTAGCGGGCAAAGGTAAAATTTCTGTGACCGATGCTGCTGGAGCAAGTTCTATCGTTGAAGCTGACCATATTATTTTGGCTACTGGTACACGTTCACGTGAACTGCCTAACGTAAAAATGGACGGAACTCACGTAATTGGGTACCGCGAAGCAATGGTATTGCCAAAACAACCTAAAGAAATGGTTATCATTGGTTCTGGTGCTATTGGTATGGAGTTCGCATATTTCTACAATACAATTGGTACAAAAGTAACCATCGTTGAATTCATGAACCGCATTCTACCAATCGAAGATGAAGACGTTTCTAAATCAATGGCTACAATCTACAAGAAAAAAGGCATTACTGTAATGACCGAAAGTAGTGTTGAAAAAGTTGATGTAGTTGGCGATCGTTGTACTGTAACAGTGAAAACAAAAAATGGCGAAGAAAAACTCGAATGTGATATCGTTTTAAGTGCCGCAGGAGTTCAAACAAATCTTGAAAACCTTGGTCTTGAAGAAATGGGTATCAAAACCGATAAAGGTAAAGTTGTTGTTGATGAATTCTATCAAACTTCAGCACCTGGTGTTTATGCAATCGGTGACATCGTACCTGGTCCAGCATTGGCACACGTTGCAAGTGCTGAAGGTATCATTTGCGTTGAAGCAATTGCAGGACATCACCCTGAAGCTTTGAACTATGGAAATATCCCAGGTTGTACTTATACTCATCCAGAAGTGGCAAGTGTAGGTTTAACTGAAGCTCAAGCTAAAGAAAAAGGCTACGAAATTCGCGTAGGTAAGTTTCCTTTCAGCGCAAGTGGAAAGGCTGCTGCTAGTGGCGCTAAAGATGGCTTTGTTAAAGTAATCTTCGATAAAAAATACGGAGAATGGCTAGGTTGCCACATGGTTGGTGAAGGTGTAACCGATTTCATTATTGAAGCGGTAGTTGCAAGAAATCTTGAAACCACTGGTCATGAAATCTTAAAGTCTATCCATCCACATCCAACAATGAGTGAAGCTGTAATGGAAGCCGTGGCGCAAGCTTACGACGAATGCATCCATTTATAATCTAAACAATATCTTAAATAACGAAAGCCCCTTTTTAAGGGGCTTTTATTTTTGCCATTAACCTATTTTATCCCTCTAAATACAAACTTATAATTCTATTTCATTACCTTTGTACTTATATGAAACTACACCGTTTCACCTTCAATCCGCTTCAAGAAAACACATACATTGCTTGGTGTGAAGACACCCTTGAATGCGTAATTATTGATGCAGGCAATTATGATTCTAATGATCATTCTCAAGTAAAATCATTTATTGAAAAACTAAACCTTAAACCAAAATTTCTCATTGGCACTCATGCTCATATTGACCATATTTTCGGAAATTGGTGGGTAAAGCAAGAATACAATATCCCTTATTATCTTCATCGTGAAGATATCATTATGATTGATAGAAGTGAAACCATGGCTGCACTTTGGAACCTCAACTATACACCATCACCCCTACCAGATCACCATTTAAACCATCAAGATATTATTTCTGTAGGAAATGACAAATTTGAAGTTCGTTTCGTTCCTGGGCATGCTCCTGGTCATGTTATTTTCGTAAACCACAAAAATCATTTTGCAGTTGTTGGAGATACCGTTTTTCAAGGAAGTATTGGCAGAACCGACTTACCAGGCGGAAATCATGAACTACTTTTAGATAAAATCAAAACTGAAATTTTTAGTTTGCCTGATGATTATGTGCTTTATTCAGGACATGGAAATGAGACCACTGTTGAATCGGAAAAACTGCACAATCCATTTTTTCAATAACTAAAATTACCCATGCTTCGAGAAAATTTAGATTTTATTGCAACCCTATTCTTTGAAGCTGGTATCACTCATTGGGCTGTAAGTCCTGGTTCTAGAAACGCTCCTATTGTTGCGAGTTTCTTGCGTCACGGACAATTTACCCTGCATAGTTTTCCCGATGAACGTGCAGCCGCATTTGCGGCCCTTGGAATGTCACTTTCCAATCAATATCCCGCCGGTGTCATTTGCACATCTGGAACAGCTGCAATTAATTTATATCCAGCCGTTTGCGAAGCTTATTATCAAAGAACTCCGCTGATTGTCATAACCGCAGATAGACCCTCAGATTTAATCGACCAATGGGATGGGCAAACCATTCATCAAGAACATTTATTTGAGCCGCATTGCTTAGATTTTTTTGCCATTGAGGGACATTCAATCGATCAAATATCCCTCCAAAACACCATTTATTCGGCAGTTGAAACATCACTATTCCCAATCAATGGACCTGTCCATATCAATCTATCTCTTGAAGATCCAATTTATGACGGGTTAAATAAACCTTTCTTCAATACCCCTCCTTCAAAGCCGTTTGTATTTAAACACAAAACCCCAGAACCTGTTAAGGCGGAACTTATCCTTGAAACAATTCCTGAAAGTTTCTCTAAAATTTTGGTCATCGTTGGTCAACACGATCCTTCTCAATCATTATCAGAATCACTTTCATTGCTGCAGCATAAAATCCCGGTACTCACCGATATTTGTAGCCACCAAATCGAATATGGTATTGAAAATTGGGATCTTGCCTTAAGTTCAAATGATTTTGAGGAAACATTAATCCCAGAAATCATTGTTACGGTGGGTATGGCAACAATTAGTAAGCCTCTAAAGACGATTCTAAGAAAATATAAGCCAAAACACATTCATGTTTGCGATGCTGGAGCTGTTGGCGACCCATTTCAAACAAAACCAATGGTGTTAAATCACCACGATGCCGATTTCCTAACAGCATTGTATTTGCACAGTCAAGAAAATTTAAATTTTTTGGATCAATGGAGAAAGTTTGGTGACAAAGCCAATTTGCAAAAATTAACAGGACATTATTTAGCTGAATTTGAATTGGTTCAAACAATGATGACCCTACCTGGTGAACCTCCTGTGCTTCATTTTGGAAATTCAATGAGCATTCGCTATGCTTCTTGGGTGGGTCAATCGATGTCGCAAATCTTTTGTAATAGAGGCACCAGTGGCATCGATGGAAGTTTAAGCACCGCTGTTGGCTTTGCACTTGCCAATCCCAACAAACAGAATATTTGCATTTTGGGAGATATTTCATTTTTATATGATTCTAACGGCATGTGGACGAATCACTTCCCTCAAAATTTAAAAATCATAATTATCAATAATGGTGGTGGACAGATTTTCAATTGGATCAATGGTCCATCAGTGGAACCAAAATTAAAACCATTTATCGAAACACCCCAATCATATCAATTTGCCGATTTGTGTAAATTCTTTCAGTTATCGCATATTGCTTTGAATCAACCATTATCGGCAGATAAATTAAAAGAAATCATCAATTCAAACGTTCAATGTATTGAATTCATATCCAAATAAGTCATGAAAAACTTCAAATACAATTTAATCAAAACTAGCCTATTTACCTTGGCGATTATTGCAAATGTTTTATTCACAGGCGGTCAATTATTTGCGCAGAATGCAAAAATAAAATCAATTTTATTCATTGGAAATAGTTATACGGCAGTGAATGATTTGCCAAATTGGGTGCGACTTATTGGCGAAAGTCAAGGTGATACATTCGAAGCAATTGGATACACTCCTGGAGGAAGAACATTTTATGGACATTCAACAGACCCACAAGTCACAAATCTTTTTCAACAAAAAAATTACGATGTTGTTGTTTTACAAGAACAAAGTCAACTTCCATCCTTTCCATTAAGTCAGGTAGAAAGCGATTGTTACCCATATGCAAAAACATTGGTAGACAGTGTGAGAGCAAACAATCCATTTGCTAAAATCGTGTTTTATTCAACATGGGGACGACAAAATGGAGATGCTCAAAACTGTGTAAATTGGCCACCCGTTTGCAGTTTTAAGGGGATGAATCAATTGCTCCACGACAGATATATACAAATGGGTGTTGACAATTACGCTTGGGTAGCACCTGTGAACTCAGTTTGGAAAGCGATTCGAGATTCTTCTCAGATGAATCTATACCAAGGCGATGGAAGCCATCCATCGTTCGAAGGAACGCATTTGGCAGCGATATCTATCTACCAAACGATCTTTCAAAAAAAGATTGGCGCAAATTGCTTCACTGGAACATTAACATCTGAAAACCATGAAATTATTGCCCGGAATTCACAGAGGATACTATTCGATAGTTTAGATGTTTGGAACCACGACACGTGTAAAGTTCCTGTTAAATTTGAATATTCAACCAAAAGTATTGGTGATACTTTACGACTTTGGGCTCAAGCAAAAATAATTGACCCAAGGGCAGATTACACTTGGTATTTAAACGATAATAAAAGCTATAAACATCTCGTATCAAACACACGAATCGATTCGATTACGCTGCCTAAAAATGCTAAAATCACCTTGAAAGTAAGAAACGCTTGTGGACTTGATTCTTCAATTTTAGTTTTTACTGAATTAAATACAAAAACCATTCAAAAAGCAAAAGTTTTGAATACGGTGATTCTTTCTGATTTGAAACACTTTACAATTGATTATGGACAAAAAATTCAGAGCATTCAAATTTTAGATCAGTTTTCAAAATTGATACAAACGACCAATTTAAATACAACAGAAACGAAAACGCAGTTGAATGTATCGTATTTAAAACCTGGAATTTACTTTGTAATTGTAAACAATCAACTTCATTTAAGAATCATGGTTATCTAACCATTATTTGTATCGCTGAATGTCTCTGGCAATATCTTTTGCCTTCAAATCATCGCGTTTGTCGAAGGTTTTCTTACCCTGACCCAAACCAATTTCAATTTTAAACAATCCCCTGTCGCTTTCATACAAACGAATCGGGAAAACCGTGTAGCCTTTTGATTTGATTTTCATTTCAATTTTTCGCAATTCTTTTTTGTTTAACAACAATTTTCGATCGCGCATGGGCACGTGACTATTGTAGCTCGCAAAACTGAATTCAGAAATATGCATATTCTTGAGAAACAATTCTCCGTCATACATTGAGCAATAAGCATCACCCATGTTTACAGAATTGTTCCTGATAGATTTCACCTCTGTTCCAACCAATTGAATTCCGGCTTCGTATTTATCTTCAATATGAAAATTAAAACCAGCACGCTTGTTTAAAATTTCAATTTTCTTAACACCTTTAGCCATTTTTCACTAGATTGATTAATCGTTCAACTTTTTCTTTCTTGAGAATTTTT
>CAIRMY010000070.1 GCA_903879775.1 uncultured Bacteroidota bacterium | reverse complement strand
GATCTCATGTAGTATTTAAAGTCAATCATGCAATCGTACCAATGATCAAACACACAGTAATTGCTATATCCTCTTCTTCTAGCTGTTGTTTCTCTATAGTTCGGATATCTCATACCCACCAAGTTGTTATATTTTAGAGCGTAAACTGAATTTTGTCCATCATGACCACTCTCTTCAATTTTTATGACAGTAAAAAGCTTCGCCCAACGACCAATAGCCACTTTTGAAACTTCATACAATTGTGCAACTTTAGGTATTTTTTTGAGGGGTAACTTTAATGAATCTAGATACAAGGTATCGGAATGAATGACAACCTCCGAATGTCTAGGCATTCCCCGTGGCTTATCTTTTTTAACACCAGGCAATCCATAAATCACTACATACAAAAATGTTAGTGAAAAAGCGAAGATCAATATATTTTTAAAAAACTTCATTAGAAACGAGAAACTACATTGCCTAATTTGTTGGCAATTTCAATTTTAATGGTGTTTAAATAATCTAAATATTCCAAAGTTTCATCAATTGAATCTTCAGCATCCGGTTCCATTAACTTTTGTTGTTCAGCGATGATAATTTCTTCAATTTTAGTTCTTCGGATGTTGAGAAAAATGGCAATCACAGCATCTCGATAACTATCATCTTCAGTTTTCACATAGATCAAATTGTCGAGGTAAGCAGGACTTAATACATGATCGTTCGAAAAAACGCCAGCCGCAAATGACGATAATTCGGTGTCGATATGTCGAATATAAAATTCAGCGCCCGGCCAAACTTTTATACCCTCTTCATCGGGAAAAGAGTTCATAAATTTAATGGTTAATGGATCTTTAAAAAAGATACTTTCATCGGCCAAATATTCTTGAATTACAAATTCGAAAACAGTTTGAGTTTCATCGAATGATTTATGGGCATGTATTAGCAAAAGGCGTATCAGCGCAAACTCTTGGTGAATGTCGGTTAAAGGGTTTTGCGGAATATCATCGATAGAAAGCTTGATAACATTATCGACTTGATTTAAAAATTGCTTTTTATCTTGTATGATGCTTTGGCGAAGCAACTTTCCAAGCTCTTGAGCCAATATTTCCTCTTTAACATCACAAATTCGCGTTAATTCTTTAATCAGGGCGTTTCGCTTTAATGCATCTGCAATATGCGCAACAGATTGCAAAATATCTTTAATGGCATCTGACTTTAAAATTGGATCGTCTTTTGCTCCGCTTAATAACAATTCTGCCTTAAAGAAAATGAAGTTTTTCTCATTTTGAAGGATATAATCTTGAAATCCTTCGGGGCCTAATTTTTTGCAATATGAATCTGGATCCTCTCCTTCTGGAAGGGGCACAACACGCACATTAATTTCATCGGCAAGGAGTAAATCAATACCCCTCAATGATGCCTTAATTCCAGCAGTATCACCATCATAAATTACAGTTGCATTGTACGTAAATCGCTTGATAAGTTTGATTTGCCCGGGAGTTAATGCGGTACCACTACTTGCCACTGCATTTTCAATTCCTGCTTGATGCAAGGTAATGACATCCGTATATCCCTCCGTTAAAAGAACCTTATCTTGTTTTTTAATGGCATTTTTGGCTTGAAACAATGCAAAAAGAAAATCGCTCTTTTTATATAACTCGGTTTCTGGCGAATTCACATATTTGGGAGCATTCTCAACTTTACCCATGATTCTGCCCGCAAATCCCACCACTTTACCACTGACTGCAAGTAGTGGAAAAATGACACGATTTCTAAACAAATCATAGTGAGACCCGTCCGATTCTCTGGTTTTAATTAAACCTGCCGATTTCAGCAAATCGTCTTTGTAACCCGCTTTTTTGGCCGCTTTGTGGAAAGCATCCCAAGATTCGGGACTATAACCTAGATTCCATTTTTTAATTGTTTCGAGGGTAAAACCGCGTTCCCTAAAATACGGAATGGCAATGTTCTTACCTTCGTTTTCTTGATGTAACTGTTGAGAGAAAAATTCCATGGCAAAATCGTTGACTGCCTGAACGCCTTCTCTAAGTTTTTGAGTTTCCTCGTATTCTTGTTTGTTGCCTACATTTGTTTCAACCAAATCAATGCCATAGCGCTTTGCGAGCATTCTAGCAGATTCAGTGAAAGACAAATTCTCAATATCCATCAAGAACTGAATTGAGTTACCACCCTTCTGGCAACCAAAGCATTTGTAAATTCCCAATGAAGGGGTGACCGTAAAGCTTGGTGTTTTTTCGTCGTGGAAAGGACAATTGCCTTTAAATCTCGATCCTGAGCGTTTTAAATTCACATAATCGCCAACAACATCTTCAACAGAAGCGGCATTTAATAGTTGGTCGATTGAATTTGGACTTATCATGTGAAAATTAAATGAATTTTATTTTAGGAGATTGCACAAACAAAATTTAGATTTGCAAATTACCATCGCAAATTAGTAAAACAAAATTATTATGGGGTTAAAAGAGAAGATTCAACAAAAAGCCAGTGAAATCAAGTCGAAATTAATTGAAATTCGACATCACATTCACTCAAATCCTGAATTGTCTTTTCAAGAATTTGAAACTCAAATATTCATTGAGAATTATTTGCAAAATACATTAGGACTCAAAACCCAGCGAATTGCGAATACAGGTATTGTGGCGCTCATTGAAGGCAAAAATCCTTCAAAACGTGTGGTTGGCTTAAGGGCTGACATGGATGCGTTACCAATTACTGAGGTAAATGATGGCAGAACATACAGAAGCAACGTGGAGGGCGTGATGCATGCCTGTGGACACGATGTACACACAACTTCCCTTATGGGGGCTGCCACCATTTTAAATGGCTTAAAAGACGAATTTGAAGGAACAATCAAATTGATTTTCCAACCTGGCGAAGAAAAATTACCTGGTGGTGCGAGTATGATGATTCAGGAAGGCGTTTTAGAAAATCCTAAAGTTGATTTTATGATTGGCCAACATGTAATGCCTTTTGTTGAAGTGGGTAAAATTGGTTTCCGTCAAGGTTTGTATATGGCAAGTGCCGATGAAATATTTGTGACAGTTAAAGGCAAAGGAGGACATGGTGCCATGCCGCATTTGGGCATTGACCCTATTGCAATTGCCAGTCAAATGATTATTTCATTGCAACAGATTGTTTCTAGAAGTGCAAATCCAATCATTCCTAGTGTTTTAACTTTTGGTAAAATCATTGCAAACGGTTCTACAAATGTGATCCCAAGCGAAGTATACATTGAAGGTACATTTAGAACGTTAAATGAAGAATGGCGCAATGAGGCGCATCTAAAAATGGTTTCAACGGCAAAAGGTGTTGTTGAAGGATTGGGAGGAACGGTTGACTTTGAAATAAGAAAAGGTTATCCTTTCTTAAAGAATGACGTTACTTTAACGCAAAATTGCGAATCTTTTGCAAAGAATTATATGGGGGAAGATAAAATTGAGGCTTTAGACATTTGGATGGCCGCTGAAGATTTCTCTTATTACTCACAAGAAGTACCAAGTTGTTTTTACAGACTTGGAACCAGAAATGAAGCCAAAGGAATTACCTTTGGGGTTCACCATCCTAACTTCGATATCGATGAAGATGCGCTCGAAAATGGCGCTGGATTGTTGGCTTATTTGGCTGTGAAAAGTTTATAAGGGTTTAGGCTCCAATAATGCTGCAAAGGTTTTCAACTGCAACATCCCAAATAGATGCGGCCATTTCAGCTTCATCGGAATTTACAAATTCTGTAATCAATAATTCAACATCACCTGTAATGGCATCTTGTTCTATTCGGAATTCCATAAACTCATTGTCTGAAGTATCTTCTATTGTAAACCGAACATATTTATTGGGAACATTTTTAACAATTTTAGCGAAGTACTCTGTGCCGTCATCCCAGCTAAATCGGTAACGAGAACCCCCAATAATGTCTACATGGTCGGCAAACCAACTTTGCAATCCTGAAGGATTAGAGATGTATTGAAATAAAATTTGAGGAGAAGATCGCAATGAATATTCTAATTCAATTTTTGATCGTGTATTTTCGTCTGTAGCCATTTGTTAGTTTTAAATTATAAATAAATTTTACGTTATTATTTGCAAAGAAATGAATTCTCTTGAAAAATCAAAATATTATACCATTAAGTTGTAATTATATTTGTAAACATAATGAATTATCGATTATACGTATATACCAACCTTTTTGTATCCATTATCATTGGATTCAGTTCCATTTTCTTGGGGTTTGATACACTTACCATTGGAATTCATCATTTGAATCATCAAATTTTAGATATCTTCTTCAAAAACTATACCATTTGGGCAGAATGGCCTGTAATTGTGATCGGAATTTTACTATTAACAGTAAAGAATTGGCGCATGAGCGTTTGGTTTTCGCTTGTTTTTGGAATAGAAGCATTGACAGTACAAGGAATAAAAGTTATTTTAAATTTACCGCGACCGATTGAAAAATTCGGGGCAGAAATAAGAAACATCGAAGGAGAAGTGCTTAAACATTTCCAAGCATTTCCGAGTGGACATACTTCTGCTGCATTTTTTGCCACGGGAATGATATTGTTGGCTATCCCAGAAAACTCCAAAAAACACCTTTTTCTATTCATTGGCATTTTTAGCGCATTTATGGTGGCCTATAGTCGTATCTATTTAGGTCAACATAGCGTAGAAGATATCATTTCTGGTTGTGTAATTTCAAATGCTTTCTTTTATTTTGCGGGATATTCTTACCCTTGGTTTAATCAGAAGCTAAAATCAAATCATCAACATGCATAAATTTCAAGTTCACATCGTTTTTACAATCATTGCCGCTTTGCTGTTGATGCTAGGGCTAAATACCATACCTCTGTTCGATTGGGATGAATTAAATTTTGCAGAAAGTGCCCGCGAAATGGTACTCACAAACAATTGGCTTTATACCCAAGTAGGATTTGAACCTTTCTGGGAAAAACCTCCCCTATTTATTTGGCTTCAATCAATGGGCATACAAATGGGTGGCATTCACGCATGGGTTTTTAAACTGCCAAATGTTTTAGCTGGAATTATTTCTGTAAACTTGGTTTACCACATTGGCTCTCAAGCAGGAAAAAGAATGCTCGGAACATTTTGGGCCATTGCCATATTGTTTTCCTTCGCTCCTTTTATTTATTGGAAATCTGGCATCATCGACCCAGTTTTCAATTTGTTTATTTTCCTATCTATTTACAAATGGTATCAAATTTCGCAGGCCGCTATCAACGAAGAAAGAGCCCACATTTATTATTTAATGTCTGGGATATTTTTAGGGTTGGCTGTTCTAACAAAAGGACCTGTGGCACTATTAATTCTGGGGTTGGTGGTTTTAGCAACAACCATCTTCAGGTCTAAATGGCATGAAATTTTCAATGGTAAGATAATCCTCTTTTTCATAGGCTTTTTTGCCGTTTTGGCCTTTTGGATTGTGCCATTGATACAAGCGAATGGACAAGAATTCTTTAAGCATTTTTTAGAATATCAAGTTACCTTGTTTAAAGGACAAATACCTGACCATAATCAACCTTGGT
>CAIRMY010000069.1 GCA_903879775.1 uncultured Bacteroidota bacterium | reverse complement strand
GAATTATATATAGTTTGGTTATCTTATTAGCATCCTCACGAATCCACAAGTTGTTTTATAATTTACATTATGTTAAATAGTATTTTCGTAAAAGGACCTACCTCATAGTGTTTACCTCAAAAAAAAGCCCGATGAAAATCACCGGGCCTTTTAGTTTGAAAATAATATTTTAGAAGATTACTGAAACTTGAGCTCCACTTCCTTCGCTTTGCATTTCTTTTACAAGGACTCCATTCACAAATAACTCAACTTTAACAGTTCCGGTTTTGCCGTTATTTCGAGCACTAATTTGTAACATGTCAGATTTATCGATATAATCGAAATCTTTTTCCCAAGTTCCTTTTATATCGGTTAACGAAGAAACAGTATTCATTTTGTTATTGTAAGATATATCAAACGAAGAACCTGTTCCAGAAACACGATATTTAAATGTTGAACCTATTGAAATTGCAACACCATCATAATTTCTGATTTTATCGCGTTGTTCCGATGCACAAGCTTTATCGTTTAATTCTAAACAAACGTTTCTCAAAGCCTTTGCAATGTCTTTCAATTCAGTGAGTTTGTAATTGGTGTTTTCTGAAGCAAATTGCAAATTGGTTTTAGCATCGTTGAAAGTTTCTAGAATTTTAGCATCTATTTTTTTCTTATCGTCTACATTTCCGGATTTGGCTTTTTGCTCATTTAATTTGCGAACTTCAAACTTATAAAGTGCAACACCTAAATTCCAGCAAGCATCATAATTAAACTCATCCAATTTTTTCGATTCTCTGTAATCTGCCATTGCAGCATCGTAATCCTTGCGTTGTTCATTCAAATAACCTCTAATCCAATAATTCTTTGAAGTTGGATTTTGTTTAATTTGATTGTCAACGTCTGCAAACAATTCATTTTCTTTTTCCGCAGAAATGTAAAAATTAACCAATACTGTAAAGATATCATTGTCGTTATTTGACTTTACCAAAGCCGCTTTAATCACCTCTTTAGCTTTTAAAGTATCTTTTGATTCTAAATAAAGACGACTTAATGCTTCCACTACCGCAGCTGTAGGTTTCTCTTCAGTTATAAGACTGGTTAGAATTGTTTTTCTCTTTTCAACATCAGAATTTCCAATCGCAAAATATGCCAATCTTTCAATGAAGTACTTTCTATCTACAGTTGATCTTTTAAAATCGTTGCTTGTTGCGGTATCTAGTTTATCGTATAAATTCAACAATAAACGATAATAAACAGTTAAGGTATCAGCGATTAATGGTTTCTTTTTTGCATCTGTTGTTTTTATGAAATCTTCAGAATAAGTTTGGGATTCATAAAAAGTTGCAATAAAAACATTGCGTAACTCAGCATCTGCTTCTTCTTTGTATTCACTTTTCTTCGGATCTGGATGTTTGTAAAATTCCCAAAAAGATTCACCTGCAATTAAACCAGCATTTTGCGAATAAGGTTTGATGAGTTCATTTCCTTTCTTTTCATAGATTCGGCAATAAACCTTTCCTTTTACGAAATACATTCTCGCAGCGTTTTTTGTTTTCTCATTCACCGCCGCCATATCTATTTCTTCTTTGGCTGTGATAATTTCTTCCACTGCCCCGCTACTTAAACTGAATTCAGCTGTGTTAAGTGCTTTATTCTGTGCTGTACAAGCACTTACTAAGATGAACGGAAGTCCTAGAAATAAAGCTTTGATGTTGATTTTATTCATTGTTTTCAGAGTTTACTGTGGTTTCATTGTTATCTACATTTCCTTCAGGTGTATTATCAATATTGGTTTCATCGGAAATTCCCTCTATCATTTCAATTTCTTCATCTTCATCTTCTTTTGGCGTTTTTGCAATGCTTGCAATTGCGTCTTTATCTTTGATGTTGATCAAACGAACACCTTGAGTTGCTCTTCCCATGACTCTAAGTTTATCTACAGCCATGCGAATTGTCATTCCACTTTTGCAAATAATCATCAGACCATCCTCGTCGTTTACACTCATCAACCCAACTAAATGACCTGTTTTTTCAGTGATAGATAAAGTTTTAACACCTTTACCACCTCTACCGGTCACACGATAATCGTCTAAATCAGTACGTTTTCCATATCCTTTTTCACTTACAACCAAAATTGTAGTACTTTCTTTATTAGGATTAACACAAACCATGCCAATTACTTCATCTTCGTCATCTTCCAATGTAACTCCTCTTACACCTGAGGCAGTACGACCCATTGGACGAACCTTGGCTTCAGGGAAGCGAATTGCTTTTCCTTTCTTTTTGGCAATGATAATTTCACTTTCACCATCGGTAAGGTTTGCTTGTAACAATTCATCACCTTCTCTAACAGTAATTGCATTGATACCATTTGTTCTTGGGCGACTATAGGCTTCTAACGTTGTTTTCTTAACAGTTCCTTTTTTAGTTACCATGATAATTGAATTGTTATTCAAGTATTCAGGATCTTTAAGGTTGTTTACATTTAAATAAGCTTTAATTTTATCTCCTGGAGGGATACTTATTAAGTTTTGAATAGGTCTGCCTTTAGTTGCTTTAGCACCTTCAGGAATTTCATAAACTTTTAACCAGAAGCATCTTCCCTGCTCTGTAAACAATAATAAATAATTGTGTGTACTCGCAATGAATAAATGTTCAACGAAATCTTCATCTCTGTGTGAAACACCTCTTAATCCCTTTCCACCTCTATTTTGTTCTTTATATTCAGATAATTGAGTTCTTTTGATATAACCCTTGTGTGAAATCGTAATTACAACTTCTTCATTTGGAATTAGATCCTCAATATTAATTTCTTCAGCATTGAATTCAATTCTTGTTCTGCGCTTATCACCATATTTAAGAACCATTTCATTGGTTTCATCTTTAATGATTTGCATTCTTAATTTTTCATCAGCCAAAATACTTTCATAGTATTGAATTTCTTTCATGATGGCATTATATTCTTCACGAATTTTATCAATTTCCAATCCAGTTAAACGCTGTAAACGCATGTCTAATATTGCTTTAGATTGAATTTCGCTCAATCCAAAATTCGACATTAACCCCTCTCTTGCTTCATCTGGAGTTCTGCTTTGTCTAATTAATTTAATAACCGCGTCTAAGTTGTCTAACGCAATAATTAATCCCTCCAAAATATGAATTCGTTTTCTAGCTTCCTCTAGTAAATACTTCGTTCTACGGACTATAATTTCATGTCTGTGGTTCACGAAATGCTTAATCATGTCTTTTAGATTTAACATTTCAGGTTTACCCGCAACCAAGGCTATATTGTTGACTGAAAAACTACTTTGAAGTGGAGTAAATTTAAATAATTGATTCAAAACAATGTTTGGTATCACATCTCTTTTTAAATCGAATACGATACGCATCCCTTGTCTACCAGATTCATCGCGAACTGCCGATATACCTTCAATGATTTTTTCATTGATTAAGTCAACCGTTTTAACAATAATTTGCGATGGGGTCACTTGATAAGGAACTTCAGTGATTACAATCATTTCTTTACCTGTACTTGATTGTTCAAACTCGGCTTTACCGCGCATAACAATACGACCACGGCCAGTTTCAAAAGCATCACGTATTCCTTCAACACCATAGATTACCGCACCGGTTGGGAAATCTGGACCTTTTACAACCTCCATTAATTCTTCAATGGTTACATCGTTGTTGTCAATATATTTGATAACACCTTCGCAAACCTCTGTTAAATTATGAGGGGCCATATTGGTTGCCATACCTACTGCAATACCACTGGCTCCATTGATTAATAAATTCGGAACTTTTGCTGGCAGTACTGTTGGTTCTTGTAAACTTTCATCAAAATTCGGTCTGAAATTAACAGTGTCTTTGTCGATATCTGTAATCATTTCTTCCGCAATTTTGCGCATACGTGCTTCTGTGTAACGCATTGCTGCTGGTGGATCACCATCGATAGAACCGAAGTTACCTTGTCCGTCAACAAAAGGGTATCTTAAACTCCAATCTTGGGCCATACGCACCATGGTATCGTATACACTGCTATCGCCATGTGGGTGATATTTACCTAAAACCTCCCCAACAATACGGGCAGATTTTTTATAAGGTCTGTTAGATGCAAGTCCTAAGTCAACCATTCCATACAATACCCTTCTGTGTACTGGTTTTAAACCGTCTCTCACATCAGGGAGTGCACGTGAAACAATCACCGACATTGAATAATCAATGTAGGCAGTTTTCATTTCATCTTCAATATTTATAGAGATGATTCTTTCGTTCAATTCTTCTAGGTTGTTGTTATTCTCTTCCATGTGAAAATATAAGTACTGCAATTTAGTGAAATTGGGTCGAAAAACCTCTATAAACTACACTATCTTGCCCACATTTTTTATACATTTTAACGATTTATTTAGCTTGAATATTGTACTTGTTTTAAGATTCAACACATTTACGGAATATTATTCATCTAAATCAACACTTAAGTTGATATATATTAACGTGTTGAGAGATCGTAAAACACTCCAAGATTGCAATAATATGACATTTGACTCATTGGTTGTTTTAGCCACTTTAAGGACATAAAAAAGGCCGAACATTGTTCGGCCTTCAAAATATTGGTTAATTCTTTTAAAGATTACTTATAATTTTTAATATGACCAGTTGAGCCAGCTTTATAGTACTTGAATTTTCCTGAACCATCTCTATTTAGTATCTGCATTTTACCAAATCCTAAATTTTCCAAACGGCTTTTCATTTGAATTACATCACCAGAAACAACAACGACCAATTTATCGGAGCTTAAATTTTTCTTAGCGAGGTCATTCAATTCACTCAAAGTAATATTTTGAAGGATACTCAATTGCTTTTCTGCAAAGTCAACCGGTAAATTTCTATTTGCAAGCAGCGAAATAAATCCAGCTTTCTGATTGATAGACTCATATTCTAGGGCTTCACTCGCAATCAAAGCAGATTTTGTAAAATCAAACTCTTCTTTTGTCAATCCTTTTTCTTTGAAGTTTTCAACTTCCCATAAAATTTCATGAATTGCAGAATCTGTTGCTCT
Source organism: uncultured Bacteroidota bacterium (assembly GCA_903879775.1). GTDB lineage: Bacteria > Bacteroidota > Bacteroidia > NS11-12g > UBA955 > VMCP01. The sequence goes on along the minus strand of CAIRMY010000069.1, from coordinate 2,196 downwards.
AGATTTAACACCAGCAGAAATGACATACATACCAGGCAAATCTTCATAGCTCGCACTAAATCCACCTCTTATTCCGTATGTCCATGCTTTTTCTTCACGAATTTTCAAGTTCAAGCGACTGTTGAAGTTACCAGCCAACGCAAAATTCATGATTGTATTTTTGTAAAATTCACCATTTGCATCATATGGCAAACTTCTAAATCCTAAGATAATATCACTTTGCTCAGCATCATAATAATTCACTCCAAATATTTGTGAAGTTTCAAAATTCGCTGCTTGAGTAGGTTTAGGAACTGAGATATTCAATGGTTTCCAATCGGCAAGGAAAGAGAATTTAGAATTGACTTCATCTTGAGTTAAAGGCCCAACAACAACTAATTTGGCGTTGTCTGGTCCAAAAAATTTGTTGTAATAGTTTTGAACATCGGCAACGTTAATTTTACCATATTTTTCTGCGCCAACATATCTGCCCAAAGGTGAAGTTTCACCATTGATTAATCTAGACCAGGCATTACTCATTCCTGTTCCTCTGCTCGACAATTCACTTTTAGCACCTTCTACGGTACGTTTTTTATCTTTCGCAAATTCCTGTTTATCCCATCGAGGTTGGAACATCATTTCCTTTAATAAAGCAATTGATTTGTCTAATTTATCTTTATCACAACTCAACATGACATTAAATGAGGTACCAGATGCGCTGAAACGAACATTCGCACCAAGCATTTCTAATTCTTTTTCTAATTGTTCTGGTGTTTTATTTGCTGTACCGTTTGATAAACTTGTTGCCAACATATCGGCTGTTCCTGGCAAAATGTCTTTATCATCTTCAAACAATGCACCACCTTTCATTGAAATCATGGCTATCACTTGAGGTGTTTCGTCAAAAGAAGAACCCCATATTTCTAAGCCATTGTTTAATTTAGATTTAAATGTTTTAGGTACAGTAACCGGTTTAACATCTTTAGGATCAGGGCGTTTGCTGCGATCAAAATTGTCTACCAAAGGTTGGTATTTTAGATTTTGATATTCAAAATCTAAGGCATCATTTTTATAATTTGCATTGGGATTAAAACTGATATATTTATTTGGTTTTTCGCCTTCTGGAGTTGGAGAAGGTTTAATTTCTACGGTAGAAGAAAATTTACCTTTTAAATATTTACGGTAAACCCTCATAATATCATCACGGGTCACTTTTGCATAACGTGCAGCATCGTCATTTAAATTGATCATTTTGCCTTCTGCTCCTTTTAATCCTAAATACCAAAACAAGCTCAAATAGCTTGCCTTTTGAGTTGTAGATTCTAATCCACTACTGTAACCACTTAAAATTTTAGATTTAGCACGCACCAAATCGTCATCAGAAAAATTCAAGTATTCAAATGAATCAATTGATTGGAACAACATATCTCTTAATTTAAACATATCTGACCATGGATAACCTACAACGGTAAATGCAAATTCACCAGCTAATTCGTGGTTGATAGGACTTAACATATTGTTTGCTGATTGCACTTGCAGAGCCCATTCGGCATCAATGAATTTTTTGTAAAGCACTGAACTTTTTGTGCTTCCCATTAAATAACTCAACATATCCATTGCGGCTTCGTCTTCATGGAAAACAGGCGCTCCAGGATAAGTGATCATCATTAATGGTAAATCAGCGTTTGGATCTGGGTAACTACGTAATTTGTTTTCAGTTAACACAACTGGTTTAACTCTTTTCTTAGTTACATCTTTAACTCTTTTGATTGAACCAAAATATTTCTCACACCACTGAACAACTTCTTGTGGATTAACGTCTCCACTCACAATTACTGCAGCGTTATTTGGCCCGTACCAACGCAGAAAGAAGTTTTTAAGATCGTTGCTATCTGCACGATTTAAATCATCAACAAAGCCAATAGTTGACCAACTGTACGGGTGATCTGATGGATATAATTCTTGATCTTTTACTTCCATTAAGAATCCATAAGGGCCATCATAACGCTCATCTTTTTCGTTTTTAACTGTGGCACGTTGAATTTCAAACTTCTTTTGAGTAAATGCTTCCAAGAAACAACCCATTCTATCAGCTTCCATCCACAACGCAGTTTCAGTGAAGTTTGAAGGAAAGGTTTCAACATAAACTGTTCTGTCTCTTGTAGTGTTACCATTCACATCTCCACCATATTGCTTGATGATTTTGAAATGTTCTTC
>CAIRMY010000068.1 GCA_903879775.1 uncultured Bacteroidota bacterium | reverse complement strand
TCAATTTCTTTTGAAAGTGATTCAAACTCACGGTTGTTGCGAACGTTATTTTGTTGCTCTTTGTATTTTGAAATAGCTGTTTCAGAATCTTTTGTCGCATTCTTGCGATCAAGCACCTCGTTCTCAAGTTCTTTCGTTTCTTCTTGAATCTTATTGATGCGCGTTTCCAATCCTTCCAACTCATCCTCTAAGTCCTGTACTTCGAGTGGTAATTCACCTCTGATTGTTCGGATTCTATCTATTTCAGAATCAATCTTTTGCAATTCAAACAGTGCATCTAGTTTTTCAGCTACCGTCACCTCTTTCTTCGTTGCAGTTCCTGCCATGAGTTAAAAATAATTTATTGGATTTGTATTTACCCCCGTTAAATGAACCGCAAATGTAGTAAATTTTTCCTTCAAAATAGCAGCAAGTAAATTTGAAGTAAATTGTTCACTCTCGTAATGACCAATATCGGCAATTAAAATACGATCTTCAGCATCAAAAAACTCATGATATTTAAAATCTGCAGTAATAAAGATGTCTGCTTTCTCCGCTATAGATTTTCTTAATAAAAAACTTCCTGATCCTCCGCACAAAGCAACAGTTTTGATGGGTTTATTAAGCAGTTTTGTATGCCTTACTATACCGCAATGAAAGGTCGATTTTATTTTTTTCAAAAGTTCTGATTCATCCATTGGTAGTTCCAACTCACCTATCATTCCACTCCCTTCATTTTTATTCACATTTTTCAAAGGAATTATATCATGTGCAACTTCTTCATACGGATGCGAATCATTCATCGCTTTGATTACTTTTCTTAAACGGTGTGAGGAAACTAAAAACTCCGCCTTCAACTCCTTGGCTTTACTAAGTTCGCCAAGTTCACCACTAAACGGATTTGCGCCTTCTATTGGCTTAAACGTTCCAGTGCCTTCAGAAACAAACTGACACTCTTGATAGTTTCCAATAGCTCCGGCACCTGCAGCAAAAACAGCCTTACTCAATTGTTCATGATGTGTCTCAGGAATAAAGACTATTATTTTGTAAAGCACATCTGATTTTGGTTCCAAAATACGCAGATTCTTCAATCCTAACCTTGCAGCAATTTCTTTATTTACTCCAAATTGGAAATTGTCAAGGTTGGTATGAATGGCATAAAGTGCAATATCATTTTTAATACAAGCCAGCACCGTTCTCTCAATGTAGTTAGAGCCTGTTAATGACTTTAGCCCCTTAAAAATAATCGGATGATGAGCAACAATGAGGTTACAACCTTTCTCAATTGCTTCTTGAACTACTTCCTCGGTGCAATCTAACGTAACCAATACGTTTTTCAACTCCGCTTTAGAATTCCCAATCAGCAATCCACAATTATCATAGTTTTCTTGGCTTGACAATGGAATCATTTCTTCAAGGAAAGAAGTCAATTCACTTATTTTCATTTCTCATTAATTTTATTTGCTGTTATTCTCAACTGAGGAACATTTAATTTTGAGTTTTAAATCAAAGATTTCTCACTAAACCAAAACTAATTCCATAGCATCTTGCCTTGTGAATGTAAGCATCTTGTTTCAGCATTGACGAATTGAACTGCCATTTCAACTCTGGTGAAACTAATAATAGCCAACCGTTTTGAAAATCGATCATTGCACCAACATTACCAATCCCACTCAAGACAAAACTATTGTATCCACTCTTCGTTGTAAATTTCTCACTTCCCGTTGTATTGGAATTTGTTGACCAATATCTATCTTGCCGATACCCCGTAAACATTTGAGGAACTAGTCCAACTCCAGCATAAAAACGAATCAATTTACCTACAACAAAATTGACCCTTACAGGCATCCCAAAATAACTGTAATTCGTTTGATAAGAATAGGTTGAATCAGAAGCCGGATCTACATAAGAATAACTCTCGCCATTTCGCATGTATGCTAAACCGCCATCCCAGAAAAAATGTTCACTAATTGGACTCTGTATGCCAATGCTATATGACCATATATTGAGATGTATTTCATCTTTTCTAGTGCCGAGTGAATCGCCAAAAAGACTCCCATTTGGTGCTAAATAACGATTCGTTCTGGACCAATTCGACAGCACAAACACCCTAGTTGATTCAATTACATTTATTGACTTTGGTTCTTTGATTTTAGAATCTTTGGTTTCCTTTTTTTGTGTCTTTTCATCGCCTGGTTTTTCGATTTGAGCACGACTATTGAATGCAAGGAGAAAAAGAATT
>CAIRMY010000067.1 GCA_903879775.1 uncultured Bacteroidota bacterium | reverse complement strand
TCAAAAAACCAATCCATATTCATGCCTGTTGCATCAATGATTGCTTTTTGTAAATCCCAAGTTTCTACTGTTGCAAAACTGTGTCTTTGCAAATATAATTGAATACTTCTTTTGAAATTTTCAGCGCCTAAAATGTGTTGTAACATATAGAGAACAGATGCTCCTTTCGGGTAATGTCTGGAGCTTCCTGAGGCACTATGTCTTACAGGCAATGAATTTAATTTTCCAGCTGCAAGTGCGCCAAGTTGATTCGCTCTAAAATACCACAACATTTCATTATTTGAAATGGCATATCCGTTGAATAATCCGGGATAAAACGTAGCGAAACTTTCTTGAAGCCATTGCTCACCATCATGTCGGCCTGTAATTAAATCGCCAAACCATTGATGCGTTGCTTCATGTGCATTTACACCGATGTAATTTTTATCGAGAAAACTCCTTGAATCTACCCAAAAGAAATCGCCAAAAATAGTTGCCGAAGTATTTTCCATTGCGCCATATAAAAAATCTTGGACCATCACTTGAGAGTATGATCCCCAGGCATAAGGCGTTCCCGTTTCCGATTCTAAAAATTCAATGATTTTTTCACTGTAAAGATTTGTTGGATTGACTCTTTCGGGATGTTCTGGGTAATACCAGAAATTGATTGGGGTTCCACGTTTGGTTTTTGTAGATTTTACAGCATATTTATCAATGGCGAGCATGAGTAAATATCCAGAATGTTGCTTGGGCATTTTGTAGTGCCAAATCGTTTTTGATTTATCCTTTGGATCTGTTGTTTTGCCAATAAAATTGCCATTGCTTAAAACGTTGTAATCGCTTTGAAAAGATATTTTAGTTTCGGTGATATATTTCTCGCCTCTATCGTCAATCATAGGAATCCAGTGTCGGTTGTCTATTCCTTGACCTTGTGTCCAAATCTGACGACGTGTCATGTTTGCAGGGTCTTCAATTTGAGGCACATTCCAGCCTACGAAATAGATTCCTTTTGAAGGGGTTGCGAAGTATTCAATTTTCAAGCTATGAACTTTATTTAAGTCATTCTTTAAATTTGTCTGGGCAATGAGTCCCTCAGAATTTGTTTTAAAAGAAATTTCTTTAAGATCGAGCCAAACTTTATTGATTTTTATGTTTGGAGCATCAAAAAAAACAGTATCTACATTGCTTTGAATTGAAGAAAAAGTATGGGTTACAGTGCCATAAACTTCTTTCTTTTGAGGAACAAAAGAAACTTCTACGAGCATGTGGGTTACATCGATATTTCTATTTCTTTCATGGGCACCATGATCGGTGTGATAGCAATTGATTTCAGGAAACTGAGCCCAAGTAATTGAACAAAAGGCAACTGATAAGCAGAATAGGAAAAATTTACGCATGATTTGTGTAGCGAAAATAGTGAAGAGTGGAGAAGACTGCGAAAAAAATTCAAAAAAATATTTAAAAATGTTGCACAATGTAAAATGAAATACTATTTTTGCACTCCCAATCACGAACATCTGATAGGGAAAACGGTTTGGTAGTTCAGCTGGTTAGAATACATGCCTGTCACGCATGGGGTCGCGGGTTCGAGTCC
>CAIRMY010000066.1 GCA_903879775.1 uncultured Bacteroidota bacterium | reverse complement strand
TCTATTGGCAGTGAAACCTCAAGATTTGGCAAAGGTTTTAAGCGAGTTAAAAACAAGTATTAAACCTGACAGTTTGGTGATTTCAATAGCCGCGGGTAAAACCATAAAATTTATAGAAGAGAATTTAGGATCAAAGAACCCAGTGATTCGAGTGATGCCAAATACTCCTGCATTAATCGGTAAAGGTGTATCCGCAATTGCAGCTGGTACATACGCCAATGAAGAGCACTTAGAGATTGCAAATGAAATTTTTGCGTCAACAGGATTAGTGATTCAAATACCAGAAGATAAATTAAATGCAGTTACCGCATTAAGTGGCTCAGGTCCTGCCTATTTCTTTAATTTCATCGAAGCCATGGTAAATGCTGGAGTGGAGTTAGGTTTAACAAAAGAGATTGCAACCACTCTGGCAATTGAAACTATTTCCGGCTCGGCGGCAATGCTAAAAGAAAGTGGGCTGGACGCTGCAACTTTGCGTACTAATGTCACAAGTCCGAATGGAACAACTGCAGCCGCACTACAGGTGTTTTCTGAAAATAGTTTTGAAAACATTATTTTAAAAGCAATGAGTGCTGCAGAAAAACGGGCTCAGGAGTTGGCTTGAAAAAAGTATTGGCAGTACTTACCTTGGTATCGTTGTTTAGTCTAGCTCCAGTAAATGCTGCATCAATGAAAAGTAGCATGGCTTTGTTGGAATTGCCCTATACAAAGTCTGATCAAGTAAGTGATGTTGTTCTAACCCCGGTAAGTGTAATTTTGATTGGTACCACTGAATCACCAAACTCAACTTGGATTAGTGGTTCACTATCTGGTTCTAGTGATGCATTTGTGGCAAGTTATTCATCAATTGGTGCTCCACTTTGGAATTTAAGATTGGGTCAAGCAAGTAGTGAAATTGCTACGTCGGCTGTGATTGATGCAGATGGCAATATTTGGGTTGTAGGTGCAAGCTCTGGTTCAGTTGTTTCAAGCAGCACCCCAACACCATCCAAAATTCTCAATCCAGATAATGTGATTCTTGATCAATCAACAACTACAAGTACTCCAATGAACAGAGTTAGAGTTTGGCAAATCAGCAATACTGGCGTTTTGCTTAATACTTTTGAATTTGTCTCAGAAACTGTAATTAGCCCGAAGAAAATATTGATTACAGGTAGCAATTTATCAGTTATAGGCACGATCTATGGCAAAGAAGTAATGCAAGGTTTTTATCTACCTGTAAGTAAAAATGGCGTATTTTCACCATTAGTGAAAATTGGTTCAAAGAGCACGCAACTAAATGATGCCATTACTAACACTGATGGCTCTTTAACAATTGTTGGAACAAGCGGAGATCTCTTACTTAAAGCAAAAACTCTAAGTAAATCGGATGCAATCACACTAAAACTTTCAACCCTTGGTGAAGTTCAGCAAGTTGCTCGGGCAACCTTGAAAAATACAACTCGCGTATGGGATTCAATTGATGACGGCTTACTACAGGCAGGTGCGGTTAGATATTCAAAGAAAACTGAAGCTGCAATTACAAAATTTTCAGCTTTAGGAAAACCGACTTGGAATTTTAGATATTCTGCAAAATCAACAGCGTTAGCTACAGATGGAAAAAACGCTTGGGTCACATTTGTATCAAGTGGTGCCATAAAAGGTGTACCTAGTTGGAAGCCAAAAAATCCAACACCAGTATTGCTGGGTTTAGGCAAAAAAGGCGAAGTGGTAGCACCATTTACGCTTACCGCACCCGCCGTTGCCATTGAAGCAAATAACGAAATTGGAACAGTTGTAATCACCGATTCGGGTGTAAGTTTTGGTTTAGTAGTCGTTAACTAGTAATCTTTACACATAGCAAGTATCTATAAAGGAGCAAAATGGGTTCAGTAATTAAGAAGCGTCGTAAGCGAATGGCTAAAAAGAAGCACAAGAAACTTCTGAAGAAAACCAGAATTCAACGCAGAAACGCTAAGTAGTTCTTAACTAAGGTTTTAAGAGAGTCAATTTTCCAGATACGCCGGCAACGGCGTATCTAATTTTATTTAAGCTGATCCAACTACTTTGCGCACCTGACTTTATTTTCCCATTACTTACAAGTGTTGTACTGCGATTTGCCAAACTCAATGCACATAACCTTTGTTGACATCCAAAGAGAATTGTTTTGTCATCTATTGCAATCGGAGAATTCGGAATACCAAATTCAGGTTTTACAACATTGGTAGCAATCTTGGCATCCAACAACTGGTACTTAATATTGTTTGGATTCGGAAATGATGTAATAGTGCCGGTAAACCATCCAACATTTAATCCTTTTGTACTATTAAAAATCCCTACATCATAACCAGAGACTGCTACGCCTGTACTCGGAATATCTAAAGTTTTATAACTCCAGTCTTCTGCGGCAGAACTGCTTCGAGTTGCATATCTAACTTCACCTTTAGTTACATTTTTATCTTGATCAAATCCACGTACAGAGTCATAAATTAAATGAACTTTATTGCCTACCCTTACTGACTTTAAGTGAAATGCAACATCCCCGGTAGTTCTACCTTCTGTATCTTTATCTCCATCAACAATCTCATAGCTCCAGTCAATAACGTTTTTTACTGCGCCGAGCAAAATTCCCTGGGATTCATCTCGATAAAAAACTTGCACCCCATCTTCTGTTACAGCACATGCGTTTGAAATACTTACATCTGAACCACCACGTATTCGAGCAACCTCTTTATAGTCTTGAATATTTGGTCCATTACCGTCAACAATTTCATATTCCCAGTTCTTGCCATCATAAATTGCATACCTAAGATCTTTTTCTTTTAAATCAGTGTAAAACAGATGCAAGTAATTTGTTTTTCCAACCACAGATGTACATAGAGAAAGATAACCAGATACATCGTTTGTGGTTTTTCCAAGCGAACTTGAATTTCCGTCGATAGTCTTAATGCTCCATTTATTAGCTGAATAGGTTGCAAGTTTTAAATCTCCGGATGCGCTGTCGCTATATGCAATTACTGGCTTACCCATAAACGTTCCAGTTGCAAGATATTTCGCATCAGATTGTGGATCTATAACTGTGTTTTTCCAAGCCGATTGCGGTGTTACTGAATTTGAATTAACCGCGACAGAGGTACCTAGTGAGTTAGTTGCGGAGACAGAAAACGTATATTTTGTGCCATTTTTTAGGCCAGAAATATTCACTGGGCTTTCTTCTGCAGAGATCACCTCGCCAGTTCGAATATTTTTAATCTCATAACTTGAAACTTGTGCAGCACGAAAATTTACAGGTGGATCAAATTGAACAATTGCACTTTTATCTGCAATCAGCGCTTTAACATTTTGCGGCGGTTGTGGTGTTCCTGTAGCAAGACCAGCCGGTGGTTTTTGTCGCATATCTTCAAACATGGCGAGTAATAATGGTCCTGGAAGGTGAAAAACTTCCCCCGATTCCAAGTTTGGTGACATCACAGCGTTATCGCCAGATTGGAAGAATAGATCTTCATCTAAATGGCTCACAGAAGAGCCTGGTTCGTAAATTGCAGGCGTATAAAGTTTTGGCTTAACTCCTCCATTTGATTTAACGGCAATTTCACCAGACCAAACTAAGTTTGAAGTGAGTGCTTTGCCAGTCTCAATTGATGGAGAAGGCATATCAGCAAGTCTTCGCCCATCTGGTAATTGAGCATAAGCATCAAATGGAGTTGGTAGATCTACTCGACCAAAACCTGAAACCTCGTCATAGTAACTTCCTGACATAAAACCAAGACCATGTCCCATTTCATGCAAAATCACTGAAACAAGATCATAACTTCGCGCAGGACATTTTCCATCAACACCGTAGTACCAAGGTGCATTTGAAGTTATTGAGATTTCAATCTCTGGATTTGCTGGATCTAAATCATTTCCTGCCAGAGCATTTGCCATTGCTGATGCATAGTAAAGTGTTTTATCGGGAGCACCATTAAAGTTTGCATAATTACTTTTGGAGCTTGCAGAGGCAAGAATGCCGAAACTGGCAGCGCTGCCCCATTTAACATTTATATTTACAGGAACAGTCGAAGTGAAATTTTCAGACCAGATGTCTACAGCAGTTTGAACTGCAGGTTTTGCAAAAGAAGGAACTGTATTGAAATTAATTACAAAAGAGCTTTTTGGCTCAAGATTTGCAATTGGAACTCTAGGTTTTGACTCAATTGAAACCGATCCATTACTTGCATAAATATGTCCC